>CAISSD010000001.1 GCA_903887975.1 uncultured Legionellaceae bacterium
CACTAATGCTTCTTGATCTAACGGGAAAATATACCCTGATGGCTTTGGTATGGTTAAAACATAGAGCACTTGAATGTCATCGGATGATTTGTCAATTTTTAGAGCCCAAGGTTGAGTTAAAACCAGCAATTCGTGTTCCCAAGACCATTCGTACCAAATTAGAAACCGCCAAACCCAGTATGGGATTTGTTTCTCGAGCAGCTCCTCCTCCTCCTCCAGTGATTGAAAGCAATCTCATCACCCACATGCCAAAAGTTCCAGTTGTTGAAGGGTTACCAAGCCTTCTGCTTTTGGATCCCATCAAACCAGGTAAACCCATGGGTGGTTATTCTCACGAAATTTTGGAAACGTTGTCTCGAGATGTTGAGCAACATTTACTGGATTTTGGGATTCAAGCCGATGTGGTGGCGGTGCATCCAGGGCCAGTGGTCACGCGCTTTGAATTGCAATTGGCAGCGGGTGTTAAAGTGAGTAAATTAACCGCTCTTGCCAAAGATTTGGCGCGCTCTTTGTCGGTGACGAGTGTTAGGGTTGTGGAAATTATTCCTGGTAAAACCGTTGTTGGTATTGAATTACCCAATCGCGATAGAGCGGTGGTGCACTTAACCGAAGTCTTGTCAGCGGAGGTTTACCAAGAGGCATACTCCCCATTAACGCTTGCTTTGGGTGTGGATATTGCCGGACACCCCATGGTGGTCGATTTGGCAAAAATGCCTCATCTTTTGGTTGCCGGAACCACAGGCTCTGGAAAATCTGTTGGCATTAACGCCATGATATTGAGTTTGTTGTTTAAATCAACGCCTGAAGAAGTTCGTTTAATTATGGTGGATCCAAAAATGTTGGAATTATCAGTTTATGATGGTATTCCGCATTTATTAACACCGGTCGTCACCGATATGAAGGAAGCTGCAAGTGCGCTTCGATGGTGTGTGTCTGAAATGGAGCGACGCTATCGTTTGATGGCGGCGTTTGGTGTGCGTAATTTGGCAGGATTTAATACCAAAGTGAAGGAAGCCCAAGCCCTGGGTCAACCTTTGGCGGATCCATTTTGGAAGCCCACTTCATCACTTGAAGCAGAAGCCCCTGTGTTACAAACTTTGCCTTATGTGGTGGTCATTATTGATGAATTGGCAGACATGATGATGGTGGTGGGCAAAAAAGTTGAACAATTAATTGCGCGTATTGCTCAAAAAGCCAGGGCTTCTGGAATTCATCTTATTTTGGCAACCCAAAGACCTTCGGTGGATGTGTTAACAGGATTAATTAAATCCAATATTCCAACACGTATATCTTTTCAAGTGTCGTCAAAAATTGATTCTAGAACCATTTTGGATCAACAGGGGGCTGAGCAATTGCTGGGACATGGAGACATGTTGTTCTTAGCACCAGGAACCGGTGCCCCACTTCGCGTTCATGGTGCTTTTGTGGATGATAAAGAAGTGCATCGGGTGGCTGAAGATTGGCGAGGACGAGGGACTCCTGAATACATTGAAGACATCACACAAATTCAAGGTGATGGATTGGATGGTGGTTTGGGTGATTCTGAAAACATGCAAGAAGAAGCCGATGCGTTGTACGACGAGGTGGTATCATTTGTCACCCAAACGCGAAAAGCCAGTATTTCTGCAGTGCAGCGACGGTTTAAAATTGGGTACAATCGCTCGGCTCGATTGATTGAAGCCATGGAGCGCGTTGGTATTTTGGGCCCATTGGATGGTGGCACGCGCGATGTTTTGGTTCCATCACTGGATGAGGAGTCATGATGCGGTTTTTATTGTTTTTGGTGTTCTCTTTAAGCTGTGATTTTATTCAAGCCAATCCATTGGAGCAAGCGTTGAATCAACGACTGCAAGCCATTCACAGTATGAGCGCTAACTTTACTCAAGTGGTGCATTCAAAACGACATCCAGACCTTCGAACAAAAGGCAATATGGCTTTGGTTCGTCCATCACATTTTCGATGGCAAACACGAAGTCCATCCCATCAATTGCTGATTGCCGATGGCCAAAATCTTTCAATTTATGATAAAGATTTAGAACAAGTGTATGTTCGCAAACAAAAAAATCATTTGGATGGAATGGCGGATTTATTTTTAAGTCGCGATCACACCATGCTGATGCGTCGCTTTAATATTCGAAGTTTAAAAATAGGTCATCAGGAAGTTTATGATTTATCTGCCAAATCGTCTCATGCCGAATTAACCAGAGTCAGACTGATTTTTAATGGTCCATTATTGATGGGTATTGATATGCGTGATCAGTTGGGACAAAGTACAGAAATTCGACTGACCAATGTTCGCGTGAATACCAAAGTTTCACGAGATTTGTTTGTGATGAAGGTGCCCCATGGCGTTGATGTCGTCAAGGAATAAGCTCATAAAAAAATTACATTGGCCTATTGTTGCCTTATTGGTGTCGCTTGCGATTTTTTTTACAGTATTTCGAGCGATTACACCTTGGGTGAATCAATATAAACCACAGGTTGAAACGTTATTAAGCCAACGACTGGGGCATCAGGTTAAAATTGAAAGTGTGACCACCTCGTGGTATTGGTTTTTGCCTGTATTGCAGCTTAATCAAGTCGAGTTGTCCTCCAACAAGCATCATATTGATATTAAAACATTGCTGGTGGGCGTTGATATTTTTAATTCATTGATGCATTGGCAAATCCAACCTGGATTAATGTACATCAAAAATGTCAATTTAACCCTTCATGAGCGTGAACACGGCTGGGAACTTTTGGGCTTAAATCAGCGCCCGCAAATTATGTCCTTGGATAATGATTCGTCAGATGCTGTATTTTTGTGGTTGTTTAATCAGCCGAAAATGATCATCCGTCATGTTGATGTGAATATTTATTTTAAAAACCAGCAATTCTTGGGTATAAAAGATTTAAACATTCGTGCCAAACAATCATTTGGCCACCTTCGGTTACGTGGATCGTGCATGATTCATCACGATCCCCATCAAAAATCAGACCCAACACGAGTGAAGATTTTGGCTGATTTGGTGGTGGATCCCATTCAGTGGTCCAAAACCAAAGGTCAAGTGTATGTGGATTTAAATCATGTGCGCTTAAAACCTTGGGCATTATTGTTTCCCAAAAGCAATCCGGCAATGCGTTCTGGGATGGGCGATGTTTCTTTGTGGTTTGATATTGAACAAGGTAAATTGAAAAAATTACAAGGACACGTGGATCTTCGTCAGCTAGTGTGGCAGTTTTTGGGACACAAAAAACAGGAAATGACATCGCTGGATGCCAATATTGCCTGGAATCGATCCCCAAAAGGCTGGCGTGTTAGTGCGGATCATTTTGATCTATGTATGAATCAACACTGTTGGCTTGACAACAACATAAGTATTGTCCATGAAACGGAGCCTGATAATTATGTGTTTTTTACCAAAAATATGTCTTTGAATTTATTGATGGGACTGGATTTTGATTGGCCTGATTCTATGGAAAAAATTCGTGCCATGAAGTTGCGTGGTGCATTGATGAATACGCAATTTGAATGGCGTCAACATGCGGTGACCTATTTCTTAACCCAATTTCAAAATTTATCTTGGATACAACAGCCATCAATCCCTGGGGTAAAACATTTATCCGGGGTTATTGATTGGCAACCTTCAGAGGGGCGTTTGGAACTTGATGGTGATGATGTTGTCTTGTTGCCCTTAAAAAAACCTAAAATTAAATTTTCAGAGTTTCATGCAGCATTTGATTGGAAAATGTTGAGTGATGGGCTACGCGTTAATATGGAGCGTTTGGTTGCCACGCATCCTTTGCTTGTTTTTAGTGCCAGTGGGGTTATGGATAGAGCGCTGACGTCTGAGGCAACCATTCATTTAAAAACCCAATGGTCGGCTCATGATGCACAACGATGGTTTACTTATATTCCATCAAAAGCTTTAAAACCAAGAGTGGATGAATGGTTGAAGAAAGACATTAAACGCATTGCTTCTGCTGATTGTGCACTGAATCTTGATGGTCGTTGGGCTGATTTTCCCGACAAAGGCTTACTTGATTTTCATGGGTATCTTGATGGGGTTGATTTATTTTTTCATCACAAATGGCCGATGATACGTGATATACGAGGGCATTTGTTGGTTTCAGGTCGTGATTTGAATGCGGACATACTTCAAGCAGATTTGGGTGGCGTGCCGCTTGAACAAGTGCATTTGCGTGTTGATGATTTGGGTCTTAATCAAGAAATCATGAATGTTCATGGCAATGTAGCGGGCTCTGGTGATGCCATGATGGCCTATTTAATGCGAACGCCACTTAAAAATCAGTTTTCTAAGTTACAGCTTTTGAATATTCGTGATCCACTGAATTTGGATTTACGCTTGGAAATTCCATTTTATGGTGAAGACAACGAGGTTTTTGTGCATGGTGATGTGTTTTTGGATGATAACCACATTCAGTTGAATCATGTTTTAAATAATCTTGCTTTTGAAAAAGTAAATGGGGTGATTACTTTTGATGAGGCGGGAGTCAAACCCAGTCAATTGAATGCTTATGTGCTGCAAGAACCTGTTCAAATGAACATTACGCCTGAATCTAAACCAAAGTCATTGACACAAATTAATATACTGGGTGAATTTAATGTTGAATCCATTCAAGCTTTGTTGGGTTTAAATGCCATGGATTTTGTTCATGGTCGAGTCGCAACCGATGTTAAAATTAAAGTATCCAATGCTGATTCTGATCCTGATTGGATTCAAGTGTCATCATTGTTGCGCGGGGTTTCCATTGATTTACCAAAACCACTGGGAAAACCTAAAGAGGAATCAGCGCCATTGAGCATCGATATTAAATTGTACCCCAATGATAAAATCAACGTCCAAGGCCACTTCACCGACGCGCTTCATACCAACTTGTGGTTTAAGCAAGAAGCAAGAGGCCCCATGATGTTTGATAAAGGAATATTGGGGTATCATACCACCCAAAACATCCCCATGCCTTCGAGCGGATTGTCGATTGGTGTGGTGCTGCCAGACTTGACGGTCAAACCATGGCAAGAATATTGGCAGCGCAGACATTTTTCTGAAGATTCTTTAAATGGTTTGGCGATGATAAGACATTTGGATGTTGCGGTTCATCATTTAAACTTATGGGATCATGACTACAATGAAGTGGTGATGAATGTTGACCAAGCCAAAACTGGAGCTTGGGCCATACAAATCAAACAGCCTGAGA
>CAISSD010000002.1 GCA_903887975.1 uncultured Legionellaceae bacterium
AAGAGGCTCTTATCTCTGGTGATTGGGAAAAATTATCTTTCTTGGCTCGGCGAAATAAAAAATAATCTTTTTTCTGTTCAGGGCCCAACCCTTCGAGACGCGTGCTACGCACGCTCCTCAGGGCGAACGGATTAAGGAAAAATGGATAAAGTCGAGTTATACAGCATTTATGCAAATGCATCCAATTTAGGAATGAGTAATCTTTATCCCTACGGAACTGAAACGTATCAAAATAATTTTAGTACCTTGGAAGGTGATTTAACACTCTTGTATAAATTTAATTAAGTACACTTCATAGGAATATTGTTATGATCTTAAAACCAAAAAAAATAGCCATGGTCATTCTTATTTTAAGTTATCACAATGGATTTGCAGGAACCATGGGCTCAACAACCAACAATCTGTTTCATGGATTTTATGTTGGTGGTTCTATTGGTGTTTCTGATTTGCAAGACCGAGCAGCCCACAGCATTGCTCCTGAACTTCATCATGTGGGTGGTATTGGTATTACTGGTGGTGGCATCATCGGATATGATTTTAATATTTTAGAGCATTTCAACTTGGGCGTTGAAGGGTTTGGTAATGCCACGGGACTCAATAGTGACATCCTTCACTACGACCAAGCCACAGGGGTGCAAGACACCTCGGAAACATTCAACAACCGATACAATGCTGGCGTAAGAGTGTTGCCTGGTTATCAATATAACCCAACAACCGAAGGACATCTCATTTTTGGTTTTTCCAATGCCAGTTTTAAAAACAACGATAATGGTACTTATGGTTATCTGAACTCCTCGTTCAATAGCAATGGCTTTCAAACGGGCATGGGTTGGAAATCATCAGTCATGAATCCGCAATCTTTATTGCGTTTGGATGTTTTGTACACGCGATATTCAGGACAAAATTCCATCGGAACGGGTTTGGCTGGATCAGGCTCTGCATTTCAATATTATACAGATACTTTCAGCACCTTAGAGGCAGATTTATCATTGATTTATAAATTTTCCTAACATTTTAAGGCCTGTCCAAAGGCCTTAATGGTGCATGCCATCAATATCTTGGGTTTTAAGTCTTGCCGCAATCCAACAATTTCAATAAACTTAAGCCTTTGCACCCTTCAAGGATTCAGATGCACTACACACTCAACGAATCATCCACCCCAACACACGATGAATGCTTGGTGATTGGATTTTTAAGTGAGGAAACAACCATTGAATCCATCATGCCGTGGGATCCCAAAACCCTTGATTTATTCACAAGACTTCGTGGCAAACTACAAAAATCAGGCGATTGCATTTGGCAAAATGAAGTTCATGGTCAAGCTTGGCTTTTGGTGCATTGTGGCCATCAAGCAGAATACACACCAGAAAAAGCCCATGATCGTCTACAAGACATCATTCATGCTTTAAACAAACACTATATTCGCAGTGCTTGTCTACGAATGCCCGCTCTTGAGAACAAATCCATCGATTGGCAATTGGAACACATGGTGATTGATATTGAATTGCACCATCAACCCATGCCCAATTTCAAAACACAAAAAGAACCGAGATCACTTTTAGAAAAAATTAACTTTCTTTGCAAACAAGCCGCTCCAGAAGCAATTGAACGTGGCAAAGCAATTGCCGATGGCATTCGCCTGACAAAAACATTGGCCAATTTGCCTGCCAATCATTGCACCCCAACGCATTTGGCAACCATAGCCACAACCATGGCCCATGAAGATGCCAACATCAACACCAAAATTTTTGAGCGTCCCGATCTTCAAAAAATGGGCATGAATGCTTTTCTTGCCGTGGCACAAGGAAGCAGCGAACCACCAAAATTAATTGAAATCAGCTACCATGGACCAAAATATAAAAATAAAGCACCCATCGTGCTGATTGGAAAAGGCGTGACCTTTGATTCGGGGGGTATTTCCATCAAGCCCGCTGATGGCATGAATGAAATGAAATACGACATGATTGGGGCGGCCAGTGTTCTTGGTACCATCAAAGCCATTGCTGCACTTCAATTACCCATTCATATCATTGGGCTCATTCCCACCACCGAAAATATGCCGGATGGTGGTGCGGTTAAGCCAGGCGATATTGTCACCAGCATGTCTGGACAAACCATAGAAATCACCAATACGGATGCCGAAGGACGTTTAATTTTGGCTGATGCACTGACGTATGCGGAGCGCTTTAACCCTTTATGGGTTATGGATATAGCCACATTAACCGGTGCTGTGATTATAGCGCTTGGCGATGTGGCATCAGGACTCATGAGCCCAGATGATGCGCTCACTCAACGCATACAAGACGCTGCCAAAACTTCCGAAGACAAAGTATGGCGTCTACCCCTGGATGAAGCCTATCAAAAATCACTCGATGGCCCTATGGCTGATATGATCAATGCCAATTTTGATCGAAAAGCAGGGAGTGTGGTTGGCGGTTGCTTTTTATGGCGCTTTGCCAAAAAATTTCGCTGGGCACATTTGGATATTGCAGGAACGGCTTGGGTTTCTGGAAAGATGAATCACGCAACCGGTCGTCCAGTGCCTTTATTGGTTCAGTTACTACGCGATGAAGCCTCTAATGCGCATTGATTTTTACATTACGGATGACGAGTCTTCTAACGCCACGTGGCATATTGCCTGTCGACTTTTAGAAAAAGCCCATCTTTTGTCGCATCAAGTTTTTGTGTATTGCAATCATCAACAAGATGCCGAACTTTTGGATGAGTTATTATGGACATTCAAAGAACAAAGTTTTATTCCACACCACATTCAAGGCGAGGGACCAGAGCCCCCAGCACGCATTCAAATTGGCTTTTCAGAAGAGGCATACGGATTTCATGAT
>CAISSD010000003.1 GCA_903887975.1 uncultured Legionellaceae bacterium
AGCAAAAAAATCAATGGCAAAATCGGTACTTTTTTATTGTCTCAAATAATCACCAATTTGAAACAGAATGGAAGCTCTTGGATGTTCTTGAAGGACTTGCTCTAAATAATCAATACATTCATCCATGGCATCAAGCTCCTTGTGACAACTCACCAGCGGCTCAATAATTTCGGTAATAAAGTGTGGATCTTTAGTATGAATTTTTTTTAAAGCATGAATGGCTTGCCGATGATTGCCTTGCCTCATTTCAAAATCTGCCAGCATCAAGCTTGCACGCACCGAGTCTTCATCGATACCAAGCGCTTTTTTAATCATTTGATGTGCTTTGTCTACATCCAATGCTTTTAATGCTTTAAGTGCAATTTCACAATGATAATGCGCCGCCTGTGCATTCATACGCACATTGGAGGCAACTTCCAATTGATGAAGAATTAATAATGCTTTTTCCCATTCTTTTTCTTGTTGATAAATAGCCAATAAACCACGCAAACTGTTCACTTCGCGCTTGTCAACCAACTCAATCACCTCTAGAAAAATACGCTCAGCCCTATCAAAAACACCGGCACTCATGTAATCCTGCCCCAGTGCAATCAGTGCTTCTTTGCGTTGCAGCGCACTTAATTGAGGTCTGGCAATTAAATTTTGATGAATTCGAATCGCCCTATCCACCTCACCCCGCCTTCGAAAAAGGCTGCCCAAGGCCAAATGGGTTTCAACCGTGTCACTATCGACTTCAAGAAGCTTAATGAACAAATCAACCGCTTTATCCGATTGCTCATTCAAAAGATAATTCAAACCAACCACGTATTCACGAGTCCATGGGGCTTCACTCGGTTCATTGTTTTTTATTGACTGTTGTCGATGAGCACCCCACCAACCAGATAATGCCGCGGCAGGCAACAACAATGGCCACCAATCTATCATGCCTTATCTCCATTCGTTCATTACTTTTCGAATAAGGGTCTAATGCTGATCTTGTAAAGGAATCGCACGCAAATTTTTAATTTCTTGCTCGGTCAAATCCAAACGTTTTTTAATTTTTCGATGTTCTGAACTAAGCCTCAAATACCAAATCAAAGACAACAAAAGTCCAATGAACACACCTAAGGCAATGAGAATCAAAACCAATAAGGATAAAGGCAATTTAAAATAAGTGACAAATAAATTAATTTTAATCAAAGAAGCATTGAGCAATGCAAAAGACACACCAAAAAGAACCAAAGCAATATAAAATACAGTCAAAATAATGCGCATGATTATTCCCTAAATGATCGTCCCCGGTGTTTTGGGGACGAAAAATCATCAAACAACCATCCTTAAGATTCAGAATGGTTGTCTTTACTTGCCATTTTTTCTTTCAATAGGTCACCCAAAGTAACATTGGATGATTCTTGATTTTTTGTGTATTTTTTAATAACTTCTTCTTGCTCATGAGCATCTTTAGCCTTCACCGACAAAGCAATCGTACGATTCTTTTTATCGATGTTGATGATTTTGGCTTCAACTTCGTCACCTTCTTTGATAAC
>CAISSD010000004.1 GCA_903887975.1 uncultured Legionellaceae bacterium
AGAGGGATTCGAACCCTCGATACGTTGCCGTATACACACTTTCCAGGCGTGCGCCTTCAGCCGCTCGGCCACCTCTCCAATATTGCGTAGGGTATACTTGAATGATTAAAAAATCAATCCTATACTTGATTTTAGCCATAACGTTATTTTTAAGGATTTGTTGTGAAAAAAAATTTCAAAATCATTGGTTTTTTCGTCATGATGCTGACATCACCAAATCTTTTGGCCTTTAAATGCTATTTAACGGTGATGAAAGATAGTTGCTGGGCAAATTACAGTACCACCGTTGCGGTTAAAGATGCACAAACGCATCAAACTTATGCACGTATTATTATTGGCGAGGGAAGTACCTGGGGTCGACAATCATTCAACTGCGATCCGGGGCAAGAATTGATGTTTGAAGCCAGTTTTTTTCCGGTTTTTTGGAAATCTGATGAAGGAAAAACGTATCAAGGCATGCATTTTTGGAAATTACCAGAGTCCACAACCGATAAAGAAGTGGCTTGGAATATTTCGTTGTGTTTTTCATCGCAATTTGCAGAAGTTCCATTTCCTCCCGATGCCAAGGGCAATTGTCATTGTGACGCTTCAGGAATTCCTGCAATTGGGGCCAATTGATCTTGTTCCTTAAAGAGCAGGTGGTTATAATCAATCTTCGGCTTGGGAGGTTGATAAAATGCCTATATATGAATATATTTGTTCCGATTGCAGTCATCAATTTGATGTCATGCAAAAAATGAGTGACGCACCCACAACCATTTGTCCATCGTGTCAAAAATCAAACGTCACACGTTTGGTTTCTGCGGCAGGGTTTCAGCTTAAAGGTAGCGGCTGGTATGAAACCGATTTTAAAACCAAGCCAAAACCAGAAAAAACAACGGAATCCAAAACAGAGACCAATAAAACAGCACCATCTGAAACAAAAATCAATGCATCACCGAGTACCGATTCGTGAACGGCAAATGGATACGAGGCTATTTGTTGGCAGGTTTGGTGGTATGGATTCCTGTATTGGCAACGTTTTGGATTGTGCGTTTTATTGTTGATTTATTGGATCAAACCATTGAACTCTTACCAACGGCGTATCAACCACAACAGTTGCTGGGATTTAAGACCCCAGGTATTGGCGTGCTTTTTTCACTGATTTTATTGTTGGTGACAGGATTAATCGCGACCAACTTTGTCGGCGCTCGTTTGTTTCAATGGAGTGAGTCTTTGCTGGATCGTATTCCCTTGGTGCGTACCGTTTATAATGCAACCAAACAAATGATTCAAGCCTTGTTGTCCAGCAATAGCCAGGCTTTTCGTCAAGTACTTTTGATTGAGTATCCCCGAAAAGGCATATGGACCCTGGCTTTTCAAACAGGGGTGGTGCGGCATGAAATCAGTGAAGCTGTCGATGAGTCATTAATCGCGGTTTTTGTGCCCACAACACCCAATCCAACAGGCGGTTATTTAATGATGCTGCCAAAAAAAGATGCCATTGTTTTGTCCATGAGTGTGGATGAAGCACTAAAACTAATCATCTCTTTAGGGGTTATTCCTAAAGGTAAATAATGAATGGGAAACTATAGTTTATGCGTACGCATTATTGTGCTGAAGTGAATGAAAATCTATTGGATGAATCCGTCACCATTTGTGGTTGGGTCAACAGCGCACGCCCTCATGGTGGTGTTATTTTTGTGAATGTTCGAGATCGCTCTGGGATTGTGCAATTGGTGTTTGAACCGATGCGAGAAGAACTCTTTTTGCAGGCTGAAAGCCTGCGTCATGAATTTGTCATCAAAGCCAAAGGTTTTGTGCGTTCTCGTCCTTTGGCGATGCATAATCCCAATATGACAACCGGTAAAATAGAAGTGGTTGTGACGGATTTTGAAATTTTAAATGCCGCTGAAACACCACCTTTTTTACCCGACGAACATCAGCAAATCAGTGATGATCTGCGTTATCGTTACCGTTATATTGATTTGCGA
>CAISSD010000005.1 GCA_903887975.1 uncultured Legionellaceae bacterium
CCTCTCCAAAAAAGATCTGAGTAAAGCGAAACAATATGAAAAGAAACTGGTAAATTTAATGGCTAAAATCAAGCGTATGCAGGATGCTATTTTAAAAGAAATTGATGGCTACGAACAACAAATACCACAAGACATCAAAAATTCAAGCAAAGAATTGATGCATTACTTACGTTATATTGAATATCATGAAAGCCAATTTCAAACAAATACGAATTATGATGATGAAATAATAGAGAGCATACTAAAACACGCACAAATTAGCTCTAGTCATGAACATATGGACCCCAAAGATCTTATAAAAACAATACAAACGCTTTTGAATGAAAAAAAACATAAAGAAGCATTGCTGACTTGTCTTGGACTTCGATTGGCTATGGTGCCCAGCATAGAAGCAATCAAAACAGAGCAAAAAAGTGTCGATAGAATCTTGGCACAGATAAAAAAATTGGAATATGAATTATATCCCCCCAGGGAGTTTTCAATCAATATTACACCAGCATTATACACTTGGTGGAATCAATACATCGTTGAGCCGCTATCAGATGCCTTAGAACATTTAATTGACGATCCTTTCGATTTTGACCAATTTAACCCACCATCAGAACCTATTTGTGCTTCCGGTAAGGGTTTACCAAAAACATCATCAACATCATTTGATGGCGTTGATGACGAACAATCAGCCGATTTAAATCCCAAAATAAATCTTGATTTATCCGTATCTATGCCTGTTGTGACTGAAATACTTGATGAGCTGATTGACAACATCGTAAAATCAAAAAATGAGCAACATATTCAAGAAGAATGCGATCTTGTTCTTCAAAACCTTATCAATAAAATAGAAGAAATACCTATAAATCCTATTTATGAAGCACCCAATTTACAAGAAAAAGAAAATACTCTAAAAAACCCCGAAAAACTTACAAAAGTGCTTACTGCACTGCAACAAAGTGTTGATGGATTAACAAGTTGGATTTCTTGGATTGATGGTTCCTCAAAAAAAACCGAGTTATTGAAGATAAAACAAGAAATCAATGATCTTATGAAAGAGAATGAAGTAAAAAAATCAGAACCAAAGTTCAATACATTACTGAAAGAAAAATTAACTCGATTTGCCACAGTGGCCAATCAACATCGATTTCAAGTGCCTGGTAAAACGGGCTTTTTTGCCACGACAAAGAATACCCGATCATACAATGCCCTTATGGCGGCATTGAAAGGTATTGATATTGATATTAATGTAACACCAAGCAGCCGTCTGGGTCCTAAAAAATAACATCCATCAATGCACTGGGGCGCCTGAGATCATCAATTGACTCACGACATTGCGGGTGACAAAATCGCCCTGGGAATCTCCATACATCCGCATAAATTGATTGGCCAAGACATGCACCCAATCCGCCACTTCAAAATCCATACGCTTTTCTTCAGGCTTAAATACCCAATCCAACAAACCCAATGCTTCGGTTTGATGCGATTCGGCGTAATGCTCAATAATCATCCGCGCAATATGTAAATCTTTATTTTTGGTATGCCAATTTTTGGACATCATGAACCTCTGAACTGTTTGAATGCTTTATGAATTAAATGGGGATTGTTGTAGAAAAATCAAGCCACCTGCATCTCTTTCCAAAGGGTCATGAACAACACCATCACAATGGGCCCAACAAACAATCCCAACAAGCCCAGCATCTCCACACCACCCAAAATTCCAAACAACACCATCAAAAAAGGCAATTGAATGGCGCCACCAATTAATGCCGGCTTGACAAAATGATCCGCAAAAAACATCACCAATGTCCCCCAAACCAACACAATAATTGCCGATAACATGCTGGATTTGGCCACAAAAATCAGCGCCACCGTTCCAAACACCACGGGGACTAAAAATGGTATCATCGATGCAAACGCGGTTAAAAATCCCGCCAATGTCGGTGCTGGAAATTGCAACATTGCATAACAAATGCCCATCAACAATCCCACACCAAGACCCACCATGATGGTGCCATTGACGGTCGAGCGTAATGCCACAGGCAGTTGATTGGCATAACGATGCCAACGCTCACCCAAACAACGAACCCCAATATGGTGTATTTGTTGTAACAAGGCATCGCCATCTCGATAAAAGAAAAATAAAGCCAAGAGTGAAAAACCAATTTGAATGCTGCGATGCGCAACATTATAACCAATTTGTTTGATGTAATGACTTGCATGCGACATCGACACATAAGCATTCGCCAAAAAATCTTTGACATGACCTGGATCTGCAAAATTTTTATCCCAATAGGCCTCAAATTCAGGCCCCACCCATGGGATATTTCTCAAAAAATCCGGTGCGGGCGCACCATGCTGGTTAATGGTCTGTACATAATTAAAAAATACTTGAAATTCTTTAATCAGCACCGAGGCCAGCCACGTTAAAGGCAGCACCACCATCAAAACAATCAACAACGTAAACAACAAAGCCGCAACACTCTGATAAGACCCAAAATAAACCCGCCAACGCTGATACAACGGATAACTGGCAATGGCAATCACCGCCGCCCAAACCCAGGGACGCACAAAAGGCTCAATCACAAAAAAAGCAAATGCCCAAATCAAGAGTGTTAACCCAACACTAAGCCATTCCTTATGATCTGCATTCATGTGTTTTTTCTCTTTGAGGTGTGATGATTCTTTAAATTATACTGATTTAATCAACAATTGTCTTGACAAAAATAATTTATTGTAGACAAGTAACTACTTTTTGTCTATGGTCACAAGCAATATAGTGGACTTTAATAAAACAGGAGTTGAGATTCTTAACCCTTGGGAACAAAAAAAACAATCAAAACCATAATCTGTAACACGCCCCAGGCGGCCATTGCCGCGAGCACATCATCCAACATGATTCCAAGTCCACCGGCAACATGCTCATCCACAAAACTAATCGGCCATGGCTTTAAAACATCAAACACCCGAAACAACAAAAAACCCGCCACAATCCACACCCATCCCACAGGAGCCAAAAACATCGTCAACCAATAACCCACCATTTCATCCCACACAATACGCCCATCATCATGCACCCCCAAATCTTTAGAAACCGCATCACACAATCCAATGCCTCCAACCAAAGCCAGCAAAACCACCATCAAATACATCATCCACGGCAATGGTGTGAGCAGTAAATAAAACGGTATGGCCATCAACGTGCCCATGGTGCCTGGCACCCAAGGCGACAAACCACTGCCAAATCCGGTTGCCAGAACATATCTTAATTGTCGCATCATGATAAAATCCTTTAAAAATGTTGATAGCCACGAGGCTCTAAAGCCACCGTTTCGCCCGATGCATCCACCCCTTTTAAGCCCAAATCAGAGATCATGCGTCCAATACAATAGACTTTTTGAGAAATTTGGGTTAATGCTTGCAAAAAATCAGCTTCTTTATGTTTGGGAACCGTAAAGCAAAGCTCATAATCGTCCCCGCCATACAACGCGTATGTTAATGCACCCGGCTGACAAGGAACATCAGCCAACTGTAGACAGGCACCCAGTTGACTACGCTCACAAATATGATTTAAATCCGCCAACAAACCATCCGAGACATCAATGGCCGAAGACGCATACTGTTGCAATAAAGAAACCCACAGCAACGATGGCTTGGGTCGTTTTAATGCCGTTTGCAACATCGGATCTTTGGTTTCCAAAGCCATGGCTGCCAGCCCCAAAGTCCCCGTCACATAAATTCCATCATCAATGCATGCGCCAATCCGTCGAACCGCCTTGCCACGCGGCACCAAACCATGAATGGTGATGGTTAAAGACAAAGGACCACGCGTGGTATCCCCACCAATCAATGCGATGTTAAACGCATTCAAGGCTTCTTTTAAGCCTAAACTAAAACGCTCTAACCATGCATCATCAAGCTCTGGCAATGTCAACGCCAACGTCAACCAACAAGGAATTCCGGCCATGGCAATGATGTCACTCACATTCACCATCACAGCTTTATAAGCAATGTCAAAAGCATCCCAATCAGATGAAAAGTGAACATCAGCAACCAAAGTATCTGTACTGATCAAAAGTTCTTGGTCGCTAGGCACCAAAAGACACGCCGCATCATCACCAATGCCAAACACCACATCGTCTCGAGATGTCGCAATCGATTTAAAATATGTGTCGATTAATGAAAATTCATTCATGACTTGCTGTTTTGAATCTCAATGGTTCGCACTTTTTTGGCCAATTGATTCAGTACGCCATTGACATACCGATGACCATCTTCAGATCCAAATTCACGATTCAGCATCACCGATTCATCTAAAATGACTTTATAAGGCAATTCTGGACAAAACAGCAATTCATAACCGCAAATTCTTAAGATGGTCAATTCAATAGGGCTGATTTGCACCAAAGGCCTGTCTAAAAACACCAACAAGGCATCCTGAATGGTTGTTAATTGACGGGGTATTTCATGCAATAATCGCGCAAAATACTCCCCATCCACCTTATCCATGTTGGTGTTTGCACGATATTGTGCTTCAATTTCGATTAAATCCGTCCCGGATAACGCCCATTGATACAATGCTTGTAAGGCAAGCTTTCGGGCACGTCTTTTACCCTGAATTGGATTTTTTTGATTCACAATCATCCTATATGGTCTTCATTATTTATGTTAATCATTCATTTGATCGATGGTCTGGC
>CAISSD010000006.1 GCA_903887975.1 uncultured Legionellaceae bacterium
ACAAAAGGCTCATTGGCTGCAATATATTCATAAGTCATGATCTCACCTTAATTCAAATGAACCAGTTGCGTATGAATTTCAACCAAAAAATACCGTAAAAAATCTTCAACAGAATCAACTTTAGGCCAAATATCGGTTTGATCGCACATACGATACATTTCTGCTTTAAAAATGGCTTTATAATATTGATTGACGAATGGTTTGACATCAGCCAATGAATTAAAGTTTTTCACCAAAACAGTTGAGTCCTCAACAATGTGTTGCAACGTAATACGCTCAACCACATCATTGCATTCATCATCCGCTTCAACCGAAGATTTAATCCATTTTAACAACACGGAGCGTGGTTTGATGCACAATAATTGCTGCCCTTCACCAACAGAGCGCTCCATCAACACCATTTGCGAGTGCATTTCAAACTTAAAGCAGCATAAAAAATCCAAGAAACTGGCATGGATGTCATTATAAGCATCATCACCCAACCATCGAGCAATCTCGTGTCGAAACATGGTGGGAAACAAGCGCTCTATTTCTTCAAGCGTTGCTTCTTCGTTGGGTTGTTTGGCAATCACATAAGCCGTGGTGTCGGTTTGTAAGGTTTTAAGATCAGGCAAATCAATATCTGGTACTTGCGCAGCCAGAAACGACAAGAATACTTGAGTCGGTTTAAGAATAACGACTTCCAACGAGCTTTCTTTCATGATGTTCTCCTTTAAATAAATTAACTCATCCTGAGTACAACTTATAAAGCTACATCAAAAAACTCTACCTTTTTTACGAGGAAGACTATCAGTCTACCATCATAAAAAAATAAAATGCAATGGTTTTTTTAAATTTTTTTTGTGGGGTACAATGATTACTTCAGAAGTGAATCAATATCTTGACGCGTAAAACCAGTACTTGCCATCACAATCTCAACACTTACCCCCTGATTTAATAAGTTTTTTGCGATGGTTTGTTTGGCATGATTTAATTTTTCTACTCCCTCTGCCAGTCCTTCAGCTTTTCCTTCAGCTTTTCCTTCAGCTAGTCCTTCAGCTAGTCCCTCAGCTAATCCTTTGGCTTTACCCTCAGCATAACCATCAGCAATCAAGGTCTTTTCACGTCGCACCCAATCCCAATAGCTTTCATAGACTTCAAGCTCACCTGGTGTGTATGCAGACTCCTCAGACAACGCCACTGCTTCGGCAATTTCGGGTACTTCCAAAAGCTCCTCGGATACAGCACGCGTTTTTTCATCGATTTCTCGTAAAAATCGCAACCACAATAACCTTAGTTTTTTCTCATGCGGTTCATGAACAGGAAATTTCGGAAGCTCAATAAAAATCAACTGTAAATGCTCTATCACATCGCTATGGCTATGGCTATGGCCTTTTTTAACCAATTGATAATGATGATACCAATCAGAACTCGTTTTTTCATAAATCTCCGCCACCAAACCCAAACCATAAACTGGCTGTAAAAATTTATATTCCACGCCTTTTTCCAATTGCTTCACAAAAGCTTGGCTTGTTCCAAACAATAATCGTTGCTTGAAGCTATCCGTCCAGTTCATCTGCATTTCAACAATAAACACCCGTCCTTCTGCGTCTTTGCATTTCACATCCGCAATCGTGCGTTTAAATTCAGGAATAACTGGCACTTGTTCATTGGGCAAATACGACAATTCCACGATGGTTCTATCCGGCGATAAAGGCAATACAGCGTTTAAAAAACTGATTAACAAATGTGGATGCTCTCCAAATATCTTTTTAAACACCACATCGGATTTTGGATCTAAATAACGGGACATCATGTTTAATCTCATTGGATGATTATTTTTATCTTACCACAACTTGTTCTGTTATACATCAAGCCTAACCCATCCAGCCCCAGAAAGGATCCCAATATTGTCGAACAAAAGCCTCTTCAGCGCCTCGTCTGTCTTTATCATTAAACCCAAAAAATAAAACATTGGCTGTTTTTGGAATGGGCACCACCAACATTTGTCGCTCAAAAATAGACTGCATCAACCCAAATATCGATTGATGTAATGTCACATGGGGTGCATTTACCACCAAAACACCATCGGGCAACAACAAATCTCGGCACGTTTTAAAAAAATCCACATGATGACAACTCGTTGGAAATGCCGTGGCGTCAAACAAGTCAACCAACACCTGTTGATAACGCTTGGGACTCTGTTGGACAAACCGACAAGCATCATCATGTACCAAACCCACCCCATCCAACACACCAAGGCTAAAATAATGTCGTGCAATATGTATAATATCTTCGCTGTCATCCACCGCATCGACTTTAAATCCACCAAGATAAGGCTTCATGGCATGCACCACCGCCAACCCGCCCACGCCCAACAAACACACATTGCCAGGTTTTTGTCGAATCATGCTGATGAATGGTTTAACATACTCCAAAATGGGTCTCTCTGGATTTTTCTTATGAATACAGGCATGAATCATACCCCCCCACATCAACCAACGATATCGAGGGTTTTCATAAACCAAAGCGCCATTGGGTGCTTGATAACGTTTTCGACCAAACCAGAGTTGCCACATTCGCTACACACTCGGCAATGGCGCAAAAAGAGCGTTGAGATCGGTATCTTGAAACATACGCCCTGTTAAAGGCTCTGACGATAAAATGCCATCAAACAAATTTTGTTTGCGAGCTTGCATGGATTGAATGACTTCTTCAACGGTCCCCGTGGTAATCAACTTATAAACAAACACCGGATGCAATTGACCAATGCGATGCGCTCTATCCGTGGCTTGGGTTTCAATGGCAGGATTCCACCATGGGTCGTAATGAATCACCGTATCGGCGCGGGTTAAATTTAAACCCGTACCACCTGCTTTCAAACTGATTAAGAAAATTGGTGCCTCACCATTTTGAAATGCTTCAACCAAGGCTTGTCGATTTTTACTTTGACCGGTTAATTTCAAATAGCTGTAATGTTTAGCAGTTAAGGCTTGTTCGATGAGACGCAGCATGGATGTAAATTGCGAGAATATCAAAACACGCCGCTCCTCTTGCATCAAATTATCCAATAAATCCATCAAAGCATCGAGTTTTGCCGAAATACCATGGGCAATTTTTGCCTCAGGCAACGCCACAAGCCTTGGATCACAACACAATTGTCGCAATTTTAATAATGCATCCAAAAGTACAATATGGCTTCGACCAAGTCCTTGACTCAAAATTGCATTGCGAACATTAGACTCCATACTCATGCGTATGCTTTCATAGACATCACGTTGAGGTCCGGCCAAATCAATAAAACGCACCATCTCGGTTTTTTCTGGCAATTCCATCACCACCTGATTTTTAGTTCGGCGCAACATAAAAGGCTGTAAGCGCTTCACCAACAAAGCTTGTCGCGCGGCATCGCCATCTCGCTCAATGGGCAGGCGAAAAGACTGACGAAAATACTTGGCAGTGCCTAAAAATCCAGGCATCAAAAAATGAAACAACGCCCATAATTCACCCAGATGATTCTCCAAAGGAGTTCCTGTAAGGCATAAACGATGGCGCGCTTTAATTTGTTGCACCACTTGATTGGTTAAGGTTCTCGTGTTTTTAATCCACTGCGCTTCATCCAAAATCAAATAATAAAATGTTTCATCTAAAAAACGCATTTTATCGCG
Source organism: uncultured Legionellaceae bacterium (assembly GCA_903887975.1). Taxonomy (GTDB): domain Bacteria; phylum Pseudomonadota; class Gammaproteobacteria; order Legionellales; family Legionellaceae; genus CAISSD01. The sequence continues at coordinate 3,648 of CAISSD010000006.1, forward strand.
TTGAAT
>CAISSD010000007.1 GCA_903887975.1 uncultured Legionellaceae bacterium
GTGGATGATTTGGTAGGATGTTGTTAGCTCATTCAAGCTTTCACGTAAGGTCTGATTTAAAATAACAGATCCCATACTGCCACCCATGACCAACAAGCACGGTTTTTGGGCATTAAACCCGCAAAACTTGAGTCCCTTTTTTTTATCACCTAAAAATAAACTGCGTCGAAGTGGCGTACCGGTGACGTGTATTTTTTGGTCATATTTTGAAGTTTTTGATGGTTCGAACGTCACGCATAAAAGATCAACAAAAGGCATGCTGAGTCGATTCGCCAGTCCTGGCGTTTGATCTGATTCATGGGCAATCACTGGAATGCGGCGAAGCCACGCTGCAAAAACCACAGGAAAAGCAACAAATCCGCCTTTAGAAAAAATGACGTGGGGTTTGATGCGGCCTAAAATAAAAAAAGCCTGGGTGATGCCAATTAAAATATTAATGGGATCAAAAAAATTGTTCATGCTCAAGTGACGACGCAATTTCCCCGTGCGAATGGCATGAAAAGGAATGGATGCTTTTTGCATCATGGCGGCTTCAATGCTGTTTTTTGAGCCAATATAGTGAATGTCCCAATGAGTTTTTGGTAGTTCTTCCATCAGCGCAAGATTGGGCGTGACATGGCCTGCGGTTCCGCCACCGGTGAACACAATGCGTTTTTTCATAAGGTCCTTGTGATTTGTAAACTTAAATCAATGGCTTGTATGGATTTGGTGAGTGCACCAACTGAAATATAATCAACACCCGTTGATGCCATGGCTTTGATGTTTCTGGCATCAATCCCGCCCGAAACTTCCAAATCAGTGTTATATTTTGCCGCAATGGTCACCGCACGTTGAATGTCGTCCAGAGTAAAATTATCCAAAAGAATGCGATGGGGTTCCTCTTTGAGCGCCTGGTGTAATTCATCCAAATTTTCCACTTCAATTTCAATAAAAAGTAAGGGATGGGACGCTCTTGCGGCACGAATAGCGGCCTTAATAGAACCGCAGGCTAGAATATGATTTTCTTTAATCAAAAAAGCATCATACAAACCCATTCGATGATTGTGTCCTCCACCGCAAGTTACAGCATATTTTTGCGCATGGCGAAGACCTGGAATGGTTTTTCGGGTGTCTAAGAGTTTGGTGTTGGTGCCATTTAATAATTGAGCCATGGCATGGGTTTTGGTGGCGGTTGCTGATAAGGTTTGTAAAAAATTAAGTGCGGTGCGCTCCGCGGTTAATAAATTTCTTGCTTGTCCTTGGATGGTGCATAAGGTGCTTGGTTCTTTCAAAAAAGAACCTTCTTGAACGAGCCATTGGATGTCCATGTTTGGATTCAAACATAAAAAACTTTGCTCGGCCCAAGGTTGGCCGCAGACAAGCATCGGCTCTCTTGAGATTATTTTGGCGGCGACCGATAAATCTTCGGGTAAAAGATTGGCAGTGACATCACCTGCACCCAGGTCTTCTTGTAACGCACGTTGTACGTCGTTTTGAATGATGCTTATGTTTGGGGTATTTTTCATGAATTCAATGCTTGTGATGATTAGAAATCACTCTATCAAAAGTGCTTGAAAATCGCAATTTAATGTTCGACATCGAGGCGTAAAAACGACATAATAAAACCGCTTTAAAAAAGTCCAATCAAACAAAAGGAGTGTGTCATGAAAGCTGTCGTTTTTGCGGTGGTTTGTTTTTTGTCTGTGGGTTTGGCTTTTGCCATGACCCCAAAAATCAATTTAAATCAAGCCAGTGTTTTGCAGTTAACGCAATCATTCAAAGGTATTGGTAAGCGACGGGCCGAAGCCATTGTTGCTTATCGAGCGTCTCATGGTGGGTTCAAATCGGTGGCTGATTTGGCGTATGTGCGTGGCTTGGGTGGTTCGTTTGTTAAAAATCATTTGGCGCAATTGCAGGATGTTTACAGCATCAATTGATTGTTGATTCATAACGGTGTTTTTAAGCAGTCCAGAGTTTGGTGTTATGATTAATCTCTGGATTGTTTTTTAAAGAACGACTTGAGATACTGAAGATCTTTTTGGTAAGGTAAACATTTCATGATTAAACTGGATTTAACGTCACTTCATCAGGCATTAATCACCTTAGATGAAGCGGTCGAATGCCATTCCATTGAACCGGATAATACATTTATTCGAGATGCCATGATACAACGTTTTGAGTATTGCTATGAATTAACTCATAAAATGCTAAAGCGTTATTTGGAGTCAACCGAGCCTAGTCGAGAAGTGATCGACCACATGTCTTTTCCTGAGTTAATTCGTACTGCTTCAGAGCGCGGATTGTTGTTGCAAGGTTGGGATGTGTGGAAACAGTATCGAGATGCTAGAAATATTACCAGCCATACTTATAATGAGCAAAAAGCTCTTCAAGTCTGTTCTATAATCCCTCTGTTTTTAAAAGAGGCAAAGTATGTGGCATCAATATTGCAAAATCATGGTATTTGATTGTGGGTGATGGCATGCAACTTGAATTAAAGCACAAGGACATTGTTGTTCAAATTTTAAAAAAAAATTTACCTGAGCATGCTTTGGTGTGGGTTTTTGGCTCTAGAGCCAATAGAAATCCAAAAAAATTTTCAGATCTTGATTTGGCTATTGATTGTGGTCGATCTTTGTCAAATCATGTCATGATCGATTTAAAGGAAGACTTCGATGCTTCGGATTTACCCTATAAAGTAGACCTTGTTGATTGGTATGGTGTTGATGTTGTTTTTCAAAAAATAATTGATAAAGACAGGGCTTATAAAATTGACTTTTAATCGCACAAATTAAAAAAATCAATCGATTTTTATCCAAAATTAAGTTAGAGTGGTGGCTTATTAAAAGCATGGGGTTTTTTGCAAATGTTTAGGAAATTGCGCGGGGTTTTTTCCAATGATTTGTCCATTGATTTAGGTACGGCCAATACGCTTATTTATGTCCGTGATAAAGGCATTGTTTTGAATGAGCCATCTGTTGTGGCACTTCGTAATGAATCAGGCCAAAAGAAAGTTGCTGCCGTTGGGATAGAAGCCAAACGCATGTTGGGTCGCACACCGGGCAACATTAATGCCATTCGCCCCATGAAGGATGGGGTCATTGCTGATTTTTTTGTCACCGAAAAAATGTTACAGCACTTCATTCATAAAGTTCATGAAAATCGCTTTTTACGCCCCAGTCCCAGGGTTTTGGTTTGTGTGCCTTGTGGTTCAACACAAGTTGAGCGACGTGCCATTCGAGAATCAGCAATGGGCGCTGGCGCGCGCGAGGTTTTTTTGATTGAAGAGCCTATGGCTGCCGCATTGGGTTCGGGTATGCCTGTTGAAGATGCCAGTGGTTCGATGGTGGTCGATATTGGTGGCGGAACCACTGAAGTGGCCATTATTTCTTTGAGTGGTATTGTTTATCATCAATCGGTTCGTATTGGTGGGGATAAATTTGATGATGCCATTATTTCTTACGTGCGACGTCATTACGGGACGTTGATTGGTGAAACAACCGCAGAGCGGATTAAACACGAAATTGGTTCAGCATTTCCCAGTCGAGATATGTTTGAGATTGAGGTGCGTGGGCGTAATTTGGCCGAAGGTGTGCCGCGAAGCTTTACATTGTCCAGTGCGGAGATTTTGGAGGCGTTGCAAGAGCCTCTGTCTGGTATTGTGGGCGCGGTTCGTGCGGCACTTGAGTTGGCGCCACCAGAATTGGCGGCTGATATTGCAGAGCGAGGCATGGTGTTGACCGGCGGCGGGGCGCTCTTGAAAAATATGGATACGTTATTGATGGAAGAAACGGGGCTTCCTGTATTGGTGGCCGAAGATCCCCTCACGTGTGTTGCTCGTGGTGGTGGTAAAGCTCTTGAAACCATGGATTTACGCGGCGGTGACTTTCTTTCTACAGAATAATCATCAATTGTTTGCTCAAGGCA
>CAISSD010000008.1 GCA_903887975.1 uncultured Legionellaceae bacterium
AAGTATAAAGGAAAAACTAAAATAATAAACAGGCAAAATAACGATGGATGAAAAAGACCAAATTAAATCACTGCTTGATTGAAAAGGGATAAAAAAATATGCATCATAACCATCGCCTAGGTTAAATTGTAGTTTTTTAAAATCATTTTTGGCGGTTCTTATGAAAAATGTTGACATTTTTCTCTCCAGTTAAGCAATGATTGTATAGTCATTTTTAAAATATTCTGGATGTAACATTTTAGCTGTATTGAGTGCGGCGTAAGTATCTGGTAAGTAGAGCTCCACAATGCTTAGTACTTTTTCATGGTGTTCTTCGGTTTTAGTGTAAAATTCGCGGTACGCATCCACAGTAATGTTTTTTGGAGAAGGGGCGTTAGGATATAAGAGAAGTAACTCGTTTAAATCTTTTTGCATTTCTATTCTTTGATTTTGGTTTATAAAATTAGCATTGGTTGTTTTTTTTTGAGGCGATCGTTTCAATAAAATTGAAGTAGATTCATAACTTTCAACTTGTTGATTGAATGCAATAAGCTCTTGGTTACATTTATGCAGTTCTTGTTTTATGATTGCTATGTGATCCCTTTGTGTATTTGCTTGAAAAAGACATAAATCTATAATTTCATTAAGTTCAACGGAATAATTTTTGCTTTTTGATGTTGTATCAATTGATGAAAAAAAGCTAAAGGTATTGAGGCATAAATACCCAGCACCAAAAGAAATCATCGCCAACGCACCAATCAAGAGTACGACACCGCAATCTACGGGTTGATAATTTATTGCCTCTTGACTCATCATGAGTCCAAGTAAGAAAATATTTGCGCATTATAGGGTGGTGTTTGACAAAAAACAATAGAACATATAATGTTTAGCTCCAAAATCAAATTAATCTTGTCACACAGCCTTGCCGAAAGCCCACTTTTATTTGCCTTTTTTCTTTACACTGTATTTGAATTTAACCACTGCAAGATTAACCTCAATGCTGGCTTCTATCTCAGAATCCTCTCACTCTTCAGGTACAATCAAATCAGCGATAAGTTCTCCTGTTTTATGGAGAAGTTGTTGATATTTTGGTGTATTTTGAGGTGTCCTTGGAATTTCTTTAATGGTTCTTGAGATTTCCCGAACTTTGGCAAAGGTGTCAATAATAGCGAGGGTAGTTTCTGTAGCTCTTGCACTTTTTAGAATGCTCGCAAGCATATACAGGCCTCTTTCGGTAAAGGCTTTAGGTAGTGCCGTTGAATGTTTCATTCCGTTGAACCGGTGGAAATTTTCCACCAGTTCAGTTTTTTCATCTTTATTTAGTTGAATAATATAATGTTCAGGAAATTTATCGGGGTTGTTTTTGGCTCCCACTTGAATGGTTTTCTCATACACTTGATGTGACATTTTTCTCAAAAAGATCGCCTCCATTTAAATTCAAATGAATGCAGAATAGACGCTTGGTTTAATTTTTTAATACAGACAAAAGACCAGGAACCGATGTCTTTTGTTCAGCATTAGGTGCAAGGCCCAGTCTTTGGCAGTTAAACGCACCGGAGAACTCTATTTTATTATTGATGTAGATATTGAAAGTAGCAGACCAATCGGTGCTGGTGCTTAATAGTTCAATCATGAATGAATCGCCATATTCATCATACTCAAGATTGATGTAGATTCTGTTGCCATTTTCGTTCGCATAGGTTGATGCACGTTGGCCATCAACAGTCAACCTCAATACGCGACTGAGTCTACTGTATTCAACTGAAGTTTTGTGACCATTTACCAGTCCATAACAACTGACACTGTTGTATGGGGGGAATGCAAAGCATGATTGAGTGCAAAGTAATGCTAAAAATAACCAATATTTTTTCATTTTAGTCTTCCAAGTGATCAGTCAATGGGTTCCCTGGTTGTGTTTTATTTTCCCTTAAATCGGTGCTGGATAATAATTTATCCGACGCATGGTGTCAACAACTGATCAACATGCCGCCAATGCACCCATTCCTGTGTTTCCAAATAATAAAGACCACATTGAATGTTCCCACTGCTTTGTGGTGCCAATAATTGTGCGTATTCAAGAAGTTGCTGGCGGTATTTTTTCTCCGTCAAGGGCGTGTTTTTTCCGGTTTTAAAATCAATAATCCATCGACAGCCGTTTTCTATAAAGGTTCTATCGATAATTTTGGTGATGATGACACCATCTTTTTGGGTGATGAGTGCATATTCGTTGTGTTCATCTTGATGTGGCTTCATGATCCAACGCCCTGTTGGGCAGTTTAATAATTTGGCTAGGTTGTCTTCAATGTGTTTTTGAATGCGTGTGGTGTCTTCATCATCAAAGCCACGGCTTTTCAGTGCTTGTGTTATTAAAATCCAAGGAATATCGTTTGTGGTTTTGGGATGATGATTGCCTATCCATTGCAGCATCTCATGGGTGATGATCCCCACCAGATGCTCGGTGTGATGCAGGGGTGAAAAGTCACTATGGTTCGAGCTTTCTTTGCGAATAACGGGTGTATTTTGATAAAAATCAAGAGGTAGAAAAATCCTGGGTGGTAGCGGAGTGCTCTCGGTTTTTAAGATGGCGTCTTGAGTTTTATCAGCAAAAACCTGATGATGGAGTAAATCACGAAAACTTCCTGTTCGAGCGGTGGTTTCATGATCCAATAAATACAAGCGTTTTTTGGCCCGTGTGACGGCCACATAAAGTAGTCGTTGTTGTTCATAGTGGCTTTTTTCTTCATCAATCATCCCAATGTAATCATAAATTGGCGCGTGTTCTTGGTAGACGCCTCTTAGAGGGGAGAGTAGCCACAGATGAAGATGTTCTTCAGTTGGTAATTTTAAATAACGCAATAAAGAGTGTTGATTTGGGGCGGTTTTCGCACTGAGTCCTGGTAAAAAAACCGTATCAAATTCCAAACCTTTGGCTTTATCGATGGTCATGATGTGTAGCTTTGAGGGTGTTGTTTTTTTGGAATACAGTTGATGGAGTTTGGACTCAATCCAAGCCAAATCCAAGACAGGCTCTTCGGATTCATAGTGTTCTAACAATTGCCAAAATTGCTCCAAATCAGCTTGTTCATCTGGGCCCAATAAAACATCCGCGTGACATTGCTTTAAGGTATTGCTAATCCAATCCACCAAACCTTGGCTGTGTCTTTGGCTAAAAGCCTGTTCAAAAACATGATGCATGAAGTGGGCGCGAAGACGTCCGTCTTCACTTAAATAAGGATTATCAAAGGCCCGGCCCAGTGCAACAAAAAGTGATTGATGTTTGGCATCTAGGGCTAAAGCATGTAAGTCTTGTAGTTTAAAACCACCCCAAGGGCTTCGTAAAAAGGCAAGACAGCTTAAACGATTTGACGGCATGAGTAATGTTTTTGTGAGCGACCATACATCTTGAATGTGCGGTAATTGCGCCAGCCAATCAATGTCTGTGCCAAGGTAGGGGATTTTTTTTTCACGCAAAAGAGGGATGATGTGTTGGAGCTGTTTTCTGGAGCGTACCAAAATGGCCATGGTGGATAAGGGATGTTTGGTACGCTCAGCCTCAATGAGTGTAATCAGTGTTTGGGCTTCTTCGAGTTTGGTGTCATGATGATGGGCAAAAATACCCGATTCATCACACGCCTCTTTGGTGCTGATGGCATGATGATAAGAAACAGCACCCGCTGTGATGTCGTCTTGTTTGGGAAAAATGTGTTTAAATTGATGATTCACCCAAGAGACCAGCGTGGGGCTCGCGCGAAAATTACAGGTTAATTGCAGCGGAATTAATTTTTTTTGACCAATGCCAAAGCGTTGTGCGCGAAGAAACAGGCCAACTTCGGCCGCGCGAAAACGGTAGATGGATTGCATGGGGTCGCCCACCACAAAAAGGGTTCGACCATCATCTTCTTCCCAGCCCAGTGTTAATAAAGACAACAGTTGAAATTGTTGTAACGAGGTGTCTTGAAATTCGTCGATTAAAATATGTTGGATTTGATGATCCAAATACAAGGTTAAATCTGTCGGGGCGTCTTCAGTGCCAAGTGCTTCGAGCGCATAGTGTGCGATGGCTGCAAAATCAACTTTTTGTCGCTCAGAAAACACCGCTTGCAAATGTGCTGCCAATAGGGGTAATAAATTAAACAGCGCATTTAATACATCCCATTGGGCATCATCATACTTAGGCTCAGGTAGTTGCTGGATGCGCAATAATGCTTTTAAAAAATCAGGCCAATCCAGTAGTGCTGATAATAATTCGATGCTTTGGGATTTAATGTCTTGATAAAGTGCAGGAGCACATACATCACGCTTGAGTCCCACATGATGATCAAATGATTTACGTAATTTTTTTTGTGTGGTTAACAGCAGTGCCGCCAAAACTTTTGCATGTGTTGTGTTGATGGATTGAACATCAGACCATGTTTCTAAATCTTGATGTTTGGGAATGATGCGTGCCATTTTGTGGGCAACATCAAACAGTGAATCCATTAAGTTTGAAGGAAGACTTTGACAAAAACGTTGTAATTCGTGTTGTTCCATCCAGGCCAGAGCTTTTTCATAGGTTTTTTTATCTTGATGTTGGGGGTGAACCACCAACGGTAACCACTGAAAACGATCGTGCAATAATTCGCTCATTAAATCGACCAATTTATCGTGTTGATTGTCCAAATGCGTGAAAATGGTGGTTAAAGTTGAATGTATTTTTGGATCTTCTAGTGCGTGTTGCAAACATTGACGGGCAGCTTCTCGATATAGAAAATCGGCATCGTTGGTGATGTCGGCATAGGGAATGTGTTGATCCAAAATGGGCGTTGCACGAGATAACATTTGGCACATGGCATCAATGGTCATGATTTTAAGTCGATGAGGTTGCTTTAATAGGTGCCATTGAAAGGCTTTATCTTGAGCCAAGGCAATGCGCGCCATGTCATGAGTTTGTTGTTGGTGCGAAGACAAGATGGGGGCATTGTCGTTGGCGCGAGTCAGCGCCATCATAATACGCTCACGCATTTCATGAGCGGCTTTTTTGGTGAATGTTAAGGCAATAATGTGTTCGGGCTCTGTGACATTTGCCAGTAGTTTTAAAAATCGCTGGGTTAATAATTCAGTTTTTCCAGAGCCTGCCGGTGCTTGGACAATGTAGGAGTGATGGGGATTGGTGGCAAGATTGCGCGCGGTTTCATCAGCTAACACCATTACTCCAAAATAATTTCCACAGCCGGTGCGCGTAGGTTGTAAGAGGAGCTCATGCAGTAGCCATAAGCACCGGTATTGGCAATGAGTATGATGTCGTTTTCTAATGTTTGGGGCAATAGACGATCGTAGCCCAGGGTATCTGCAGATTCACAAATAGGACCAACAACGTGAGCAAAACCAGTTTTTTCGACGTGCAATCGTGATAAATTAACAATTTCATGGTATG
>CAISSD010000009.1 GCA_903887975.1 uncultured Legionellaceae bacterium
TCCCAAAGGCGCAAATTCCCAATTGCCAAAATGACCTGTCAGTACCAATACACCTTGATGCTTGGATGCAACATTCAATAAACGCTCATGACCGCGAACCTCAACCCGGGCACACAGTGATTTTTCACTCATAAAACGCAAGGCAATCATTTCTCTTAAAGACGTCATCAAATGACCATAAAAAGCCTGCGCCAGGCGTTTTTGTTGAAAAGAATCGAGGCGACCATCAAAAACCTGTTGGATGTTTTCACGAATAACACGACGCCGATAAGGAAAAACCCAATACATCAACCACCCCATCCATGTGATTTTAAAATCGTTCATTAAAGTATTGGCTCACAAGAGGACAACAGCAAACAGGCATTCATGCCAGCAAAACCTCGGTTAATCACCATGCAAGATGATTTTTGAGCATTAAATTCTCGTGTTTTTTGACTCACATTTAAGACAGCACAATCAGTAGCCACCTGAGTTAAATTGGCAATGCCAGGAAGGCAACCTTGTTTCATCGCTTGAATCGACAATACGCCATCCAACACTCCCGATGCCGTTAATGTATGCCCCATAGACCATTTAAAAGCCGTCACAGGAACATTACAACCAGCAAAAACGCGTTCAATGGCAAGCGCCTCACTCACATCTGATTTTTTACTGCCGTTGCCATGGGCAACCACAAAATCAAGATTAGACGCTGGTTTTTTCTTTTCATCCAAAAGCCTTTTCATCAATAAAGACAATGCATGGCCATCTTCTTCAATCGAATAAAGACCCGACATCTCGCTTTGTGAGACACCACCTAAAATTTCCGCATGACACATAGCTCCTCGAGCGCGAGCACTGGCCTCGCTTTCCAAAACCATAGCACAAGCACCTTCAGATAAAATGGTACCGTCATGCGATGCATCAAATGGCTTCACCGCTGTGGGGCTAATTAAACCCAAATGCTGGTAATAATAAAGCGCTTGAGGCTCAGCACCAACATCATAAGCCACCACCACCACTCTTTCGGCTTGCCCCATTGCAATGGCGTGATACCCCTCAATAATGGCTTGCATCCCGCCCACGGCATGATTGGTAATGTTGTGATTAATGCCTTTAAAACCACAAGTAATCCCTGTGTAAGCTAAAACATTGTTGGGTAAAATACGCAACAACCACATGGGATGAACTTCATTCATCAGATCAGAAGCAAACGCGTGCATGTTATCGCCTGATTTGGCAATCAGCGGCAAAAAATCATATTGCTGATAATACTTATTGCCTGGTGAACCGACAAAAACGCCAGTTTTCTCGTTAAATTCTATTTGAGCGTCAACGCTTAGACCATCTCTATAAGTCAAACACTGGCTGTGTTCTACAGCTTGTATGGCGGCATGAATGCCAAAAGCATCTTGTCTTGAAATGACTTTAGACAATTTTTTATCCGGCAATAGCGATGTCAGCGCGACATCATCAATACAGCCTGAGATTTTATGCGACCAAGTGGATAAATCGTATTGCTTACTCTCATGAGTACACACTTGACCCGCCAAAATAGACGCCCAAGTGGCCTCAAGCGTCGCACCACCTGGTGTGATGGCACCAAATCCTGTAACAAAAACTCTGGACGAATGATTCAACATGATGAAGGCCCCAAATCAGGATGTTTGAATACCAACGCACTGTTGGAGCCGCCAAAACCAAATGAATGGGACAACACGACCCCCATTGATTTTTCACGCGGCCCCTCAACCACATAATCCAAATCACATTCTGGATCAGGCGTTGTCAAATTACGCGTCATGGGTGCGATGGCATGATGAATTGATAAAACAGACAAAACAGCTTCCAACGCACCAGCAGCTGCAATCAAATGTCCTGTTTGGCTTTTGGTCGAACTAATTGGAATGGTGTATGCATGCGCCCCCAAGGCGGCTTTAATGGCATTGGTTTCACTTAAATCATTCATTTTTGTCGATGTTCCATGGGCATTAATGTAATCAACATCAGATGCGCGAACACCAGCACTTTTTAAAGCCTGCTCGATTGCTTGCTTTGCACCATCACCATTGGGATGTGAGTCGGTAATACGATAGGAGCTTAATGTATTGCCCTCGCCGGCAAGTTCTGCATAAATCTTGGCACCTCTGGCTTTGGCATGCGCCATGGATTCCAAGAGTAAAAAAGCCGCACCTTCGCCCAATACAAATCCCTGACGCAAGCCATCAAAAGGCCTGCTGGCTTTTGATGGTTCATCATTACACGTTGACAGAGCGCCCAACAAACAAAAACTAGAAAGCCCCAAGGGATTAATCATGGAATCATAGCCGCCAGCCAAAACCACATCAGCCTCACCTCGACGAATGACCTGCATGGCAAGCCCTAAAGCTTGTCCACCTGATGCACAAGCGGTGTGTACCGCACTGGCGTAGCCCGCAATACCAAAATGTTGAATCAATAACGACAAACTGGAGTTTGGTGTGGTTTTGCCAAAATCACTCAATTCAAAAAAAGGATTAGACTGCGCACCCAAGTGTGACCAATCGGGCGTACCTTTTGGCGCAATATTTTTTTGAAACCGATGCAAATACTCAAAATCTGCTGTCATCATGCCACAGCCTGTGACCAAACCAAACCGATGTGCCTGAGTGGGGTCGACTGAAAAATTAGCATCGCTCACGGCCTGCTCTGCAGCTTCTAGGGCAAATTGTGCAAAATCCGTGGCAAATCGATGATGCTTGCCACGCCAATGAGGTCTTGGTTGAAACCCTTTAACCTCGGCGGCAATTTGTGTTGGAAACAAGCTGGCATCAAATTTAGAGATTAAATCAACCCCAGAATGGCCTGCCAATAAATTAGACCAAAGGCTATGAACATCATTGCCCAATGGGGAAACTGCACCCAAACCTGTAATGGCCACACGCTGTTGACTCATAAAATGCACCTCAAACGCTTAATGCCACATCCAATACACACACACGCCGTCCATCCACCGTGCAACGAAGACCAAGAATCAATTCATGCGCATCACGTTGTTTGACTTGAAGCTGGCATTGCACAACATCACCAGGATGCACAAAATCATTCATTTTAATACGGCGCAATTCGCGAACCTGATAACATTCAGGCCATTGAGAACTTCGTAAAAATTCACGCACCAGATCAAGTTGACACGCTAATAAAACCGTCATGGGGAGCACTGGTTTTTTAGGGAAGTGATCCGCAAAATAACCGGCTGCAAAATTAACTTTTTTTTCTGCCACGCATTGAACTTGTGGTTCTTGATGAACAATCACATCAAACCGCATGCGAGGTGCGATGTATCGCGGTTCTTCAAAGCGTTGTGGTGGTGCATCTAACGTTGAAAAATGTTCAATCAAAGAGGCCCAATTTCCCGGACGATTAAGATTTTGATATTGGCAGCGCACGTCATCTTCATCGATGAATAAATTCATGGGCAAAAGTGGGCCTAACGCACCTTCAATTTCAAAAATTTTCTCCACACCAACACGGGCAACACTGTGGTATTGAACCGCCTGTTCATCAAGCGAATCAATCATCGATTCTAGTTGAATGGTTTCTCCAACAAACGCCTGACGAAACAATCGAGCACAGGCAACAACACCTGCAACGGGTCTTAAGGTAAAGTTGTTAGCGGCCATAACATGCCAAGCCGCCAGCTGTCCCAACGCCTCACCGACCAAAGACGGCACAAAAAACCATCGACCCTGTTCATCCAACTGCAAAAAAGGATCATCTGAAGTAACGTGTTTCAAACCATAAATACTGGATTCAGTGGATTGAACAATGCGATCAACCAACAAAAATCGCATCACACCGCCATGGCTTCAGCCGATTGTTCACGCACTGCGGCAACGACCAATTTACAAAACGTTTCGACCGTGAACAAACTGGGAATCTCATTCAGCTTCATTTGGGGTTTAAAATACGCTTCTGGCACTTCATTCAAATAAGACTTCAGCGCTTCCATTCCTTGTACTGAAATGACGCCACCTTTTTCGAAGGCTTCTTGAGATAAATCGCCACGAGCATTTTTTTCCAATTGGCCTCTTGGGATTTTAATAGCGAATTCTTTTTCCAATTGGAACACAAGATCTAAAAAATCAATCGATTCAGCACCCAAATCAGCAATCAACCGACTGGTTAAAGCGATTTCATTTTCTTCAAGCACCAACACATCGGCAACAATGGATTTTACTTTGGGGTATACTTGTTCTACGTTCATTCAAATATCCTTTAAAAACATACAGGCATAAACGCTCAGATTGTAACATATTTTTTTTGTAGCCAGCCAGTATTTTAAACGCTTAACCCATCGTACAAGACGATGGGTTTTAGCGTAACTAAAAAAACTATAATTATAGCAATCTTTATGCTATAATTATAGTGTAACTAATATGGGGGTGACCTGGCTTCGACGTGGGTTACAAAACCTGAGGTGCATGCCGAGAATGAGAACTCTCGTAAATAAGGCTCAAATAAACATAAATGCAAACGATAATAACTTTGCTGCTGGAGAAGAATTCGCTATTGCTGCATAAGCTTTAGTGAAAACTGATCAGCACTGCGCACTGCCTAAAACCGGTGCCCCGTTGACCGAGCTTGCTTGGCGGTATCGAATCAACGGTCATAAGAGACAAGCTCGTGGTTTGATGCGTCCTGAATCAAATCATTAAACTCAAGGAATCGTCATGAATCATCCTGCCAGTCGGAGGATTGATGATTAAATACCGTAGATATGGCTATGCATGTAGATCTGATGGCAGCGGATTTGCGGACGCGGGTTCGATCCCCGCCGCCTCCACCAATTAAGTTGTTGATTTATAAGGGTGAAATTAGAATCCTTCTAAATCGCGGCACCACCTCATAAATGGATTAATTTAA
>CAISSD010000010.1 GCA_903887975.1 uncultured Legionellaceae bacterium
TCCATTACATGACTTTGGCACGCATTTTGGGTTGAGTGGGACAGTGTTGGTCAGCATGGTGTTTTATGTGGTGGTTGTTGGATTTTTTTTCTCAGTGATAACGGCTTATTTTTCGGGTATGGTTGGTGTGACGGCGAGTCCTGGTAGTTCGGTGGTGATAGCGGGTATTTTTTTTGCAGCATGGCTTTTGCAGCGATTGTTACAACTGTTTATCCCTTTGCCGCTTAGCGATGCGCAAATACAAGCGGCTGAGGCCATTGTCATCATCACAAGTTCTGTGGTTACAGGCATTGCCGCCATTGCCAATGACAACACTCAGGATTTAAAGGTGGGACAATTGGTGGGTGCAACACCTTGGAAGCAGCAGTTGATGTTGCTTTTTGGGGTGTTGATTTCAGCACTGGTGATACCCTGGGTGATGCATCTTTTGTATCAGGTTTATGGGATTGCAGGGATGATGCCTCGAGAAGGGATGAATCAAGACGCTTCTTTGCCTGCACCAACGGCGGCATTATTGGCAGCCGTCACCCAAGCTGTTTTTTCACATCAAGTTCCATGGATGATGATGTTATTTGGTGGTTTTATCATCACGAGCATGATTATTGCTCAGAACATTGTTCCACGGGTACGGTGGATGGCCAAATTATCCACCATGGGTGTTGCCATGGGGATGTACTTGCCCATCAGCGCTTCATTTCCTGTTTTTGCTGGGGGGATGATGGCGTGGACGTTCAAAAGAAAGGCACAACAACAATCATTGCAAAGATCAACGTTGATGGCTTGTGGTTTGGTCGCAGGCTCGGCCTTAATGGATGTTGTTTTGGCGGTGCCTTTTTCAATCCAGGGCTCGCCTAATGCACTGCGTTGGGTCGGATCAGATTGGACACCTTATGGGGTATTGCTTGGTTTTGTGAGCCTCTATGGGATTTATCAATGGTTGCAATATTATGCCACTAGACAAAACCAAAAACATCTACTATGATTAAATTATAGACAGTATGTGCTGCTCAGCCAACACCTTTGTTCTGGGTCGCCTAAGTGTTTGTGTGGTGTGCATGCTTGGGTTCTTACCAAGAAGCCTAAAGCACGACGAGTGGCTTCCACTTTAAAATAGGACTGTTGCCGGTCATATTGTCTTTATTCTCTTAGTCCCGTGCCTTTTTTGAGTAAAATCATATTGGTAACAACAAAAACAGTAATCAGACCAACAATCACGCTTAAAGCGAACCAGGGGTTAACCTCTTGATGGCCCGTCATGACTTGACGCAACACATTAACCATATAAAAAACCGGATTAAAATAGGTTAACTGTTGCCAGAACGGGGACAACATGCTCGTGGTATAAAATACGCCGCCCAGATAGCTTAATGGTGTTAAAACAAAGGTTGGGACAATGGCAATATCATCAAACGATCGCGCCAAAATACCATTGGTGAATCCGGCTAATGAAAAAAGCGTTGCAACCAAAATGATGATGAGCATGATTTGTGGCAGTTGCATCCA
>CAISSD010000011.1 GCA_903887975.1 uncultured Legionellaceae bacterium
GCGCGCAGCACGATGCCGGAATAGAAATCCACATTCGGATACAGTTTGTGATCGATGAAATACGGGTCGCTCAAGGCAACACGCTCCAATTCCATCGCCAGCTCGAACAGTTTGCTGTTTTCCAGCTTAAGTTCTTTCAGCACTTCATGGCAAGTCTGGCGCATCACGGAAGCGCGCGGATCCATGTTTTTATAAACACGATGTCCAAAACCCATCAATCGAAACGGATCGTCTTTATCTTTTGCACGTTTGATAAAATGATCAATATTTTTAACATCACCAATTTCTTTCAGCATGTTTAAACACGCTTCATTGGCACCACCATGCGCAGGACCCCATAAAGCACTGATTCCAGCAGAAATGCATGCAAAGGGATTGGCACCTGTGGAACCCGCCAAACGCACTGTGGAGGTTGACGCATTTTGTTCGTGATCAGCATGCAATGTAAAAATGGTATCCATGGCCTTCACAATAACCGGATCAGGGTTGACACTCTCTGACGGCACACCAAACATCATATGCAAAAAATTTTCTGCATACGTCATGCGATTTAATGGATACATGTAGGGCAAACCAATGGAATATTTATAACTCATCGCAGCAATGGTTGGCATTTTGGCAATCAAACGAATGGCCGAAGTGTATCGATCATGTTGATTGTTTAAATCCATGGAATCATGATAAAACGCTGACAAAGCACCAACAATACCAACCATGATGGCCATGGGATGTGCATCGCGCCTAAAACCATTTAAAAATTGATAAATTTGTTGGTGAACCATGGTGTGGTTGTTGATGAGATCAGAAAAACTTTTTTGCTCTTGTGTGTTGGGTAATTCGCCGTTCAAAAGCAAATAACAGACATCCAAATAACTTTTCTTCTCTGCCAATTGTTCAATGGGATATCCCCGATGCAGTAAAACCCCAGCGTCACCATCAATATACGTGATTTTGGACTCACAAGCTGCTGTCGATAAAAAACCAGGATCGTAGGTAAAATAATGATGATCGCCCAAAGAACCAATATCAATCACATCATTACCAAGAACCGCATGGTGAATGGGTAACTCAATAGGATCTTGACCGTCAATAAGCAATTTCGCTGTTTTTTTATTCATGAAAAACCCCAGATCTTTAATGATTTGATTATAAACGATATCTTGCAACAAAAAAACAACTCATATTGGATTTGAACTATCAATAAATTCATGTGCCAATCCAAAATGTTGCGCCAAATGTTCCCCCAACGCACGAACACCAAAACGCTCCGTGGCATGATGTCCACAAGAAAAGTACTCCATACCCAACTCGCGCGCTTCACTATAATTGCGCTCAGAAACTTCACCGCTAATATAAGCCTCTACCCCCAAATCAAAAGCCAATGCCATATAATTTTGTGCAGCCCCACTACAAAAAGCCACGCGTTTAATCGTATCATGACCACCAGCAAGATGAATGGGTTCACGCCCTAACGATTTGGCTAAAAATAATTTTAATGCCATGGGTGTCTGTGGTGCCTCCAAACACCCCGACC
This sequence comes from uncultured Legionellaceae bacterium, assembly GCA_903887975.1. Classification (GTDB taxonomy): domain Bacteria; phylum Pseudomonadota; class Gammaproteobacteria; order Legionellales; family Legionellaceae; genus CAISSD01. The sequence continues at coordinate 1,535 of CAISSD010000011.1, forward strand.
ACAATAGATTGGGTGTTTTTCCAACCGCATGCCTTTGAATCGAATGAACACGAAGAAGTCTTGCAAGACCTGCATTGTTCCCCATTTGTTCGTGTGCATCCAAAGGTAGGTGATAAGCAAACAAATTAACATCATGA
>CAISSD010000012.1 GCA_903887975.1 uncultured Legionellaceae bacterium
CGGAGTTCACCATCACACCATGTTGCTTACTGAATAAGTCTGCGACCCTTCGCTCCATTTCACGTACATTTTTTCCCATTTGGGTGGAAGTCCGCAACACTTGAACCACAGCATTAATTTCGTCTTCCCCATGGACGGTCATCCCATAAGGTACATGTATATGGTTTTGATGGTTCATTTTTCGATACTCCATGATTCGTTATGATCAGCACAAAAAGACTCTATTTGTGCCAGGGTTTGTTGATGCATCGATGCACCGTTTAAATAAGCTTGATACCAATGGATGGTTTCTTCCAACCCACGCTTTAAATCCCACCTAGGGACCCAGCCCAAAACAGATTTTGCCTTGGCGCAATCGAGCTTTAAATACTGCGCCTCATGCACTTGAGGCGAAGATGCCAAAACCGATTTGGCAGCACCCGGCCAACGGCTCGCAATATAATCCAAAATCCATTGCACTGATTGGGCATCACCTTCATCGGGTCCAAAATTCCATGCATCGGCAAAGGCTTGGGATTGATACAATTGTTCTGCCAACATCAAATAACCACTCAAAGGTTCCAACACATGCTGCCAAGGACGAATGGCGGTAGGATTTCGAACCACCAGGGGCTCTTGTTTGATAAAAGCACGGATAACATCAGGAATCAAACGTGCTTCGGCCCAATCACCGCCACCCAAGACATTGCCCGCACGAACAGATGCCAAACCTATGGATGATTCATCAAAAAAAGAACGACGATAACTACTGGTGACAAGTTCTGCGGAAGCTTTACTGCTGCTGTAGGGATCAAAGCCACCCAAAGCATCGGTTTCTCGATACCCCCAACACCATTCTTTATTGTCGTAACATTTATCTGTTGTGACATTGATAATGGAACGCACAGAACCACAAAGTCTCGCCGCTTCCAAAACATGCACCGTACCCATAACATTGGTGGCATAAGTTTCAATGGGCGCTTGATAACCATAACGAACCAAGGACTGCGCCGCCAAGTGAAAAACAATTTCGGGTTGGTGTTGCAAAAACACATGAAGCACCGCTTGATGATCGCGAATATCAACAATAACACTTGTCATGTTGTGTTCAACCGCTGCTAACGTATACAAATTAGGCTCTGTTGGCGGTTTTAAAGAACAGCCAACAACGTTTGCACCAAGATTTTGCAACCACAATGATAACCAGCTTCCTTTGAAACCAGTATGTCCGGTTATTAATACTTTTTTACCGTTCCAAAAAGATGTATTCATCACGCAAACTCAGTCATCAACAACGTATTTTTTTTATTATGAAAGGTAGGTGACCACACATGCCAAGGCGCCTCACCTTGCGTCCACAAACCATCTAAATAGTTTTTGTCACGAAGCGTATCCATCGGATGCCAAAATCCTTGATGTTGATACGCTGCTAGATTTCCTTCCAAAGCCAAGCGCTCAATGGGACTTTTTTCCCAAACCGTATCATCGTCATCGATGTAATCCAAAACTTTAGGCGATAACACAAAAAACCCCCCGTTGATCCACCCACCATCACCTTGGGGTTTTTCTGTAAAGCCAATAACTTTATCCCCGGCCAAACACAAAGCGCCAAATCGCCCTTGGGGTTGAATGGCGGTAAGCGTTGCTAGGGTTTTTTGTTGCTGGTGATACGCAATCAATGCATGAATATCAATATTGGCAACACCATCGCCATAAGTAAAACAGAAATCATCATTACCCAAATAAGGTGCAACACGCTTTAATCGACCGCCTGTCATGGTATTCTCGCCGGTTTCAACCAATGTAACGCGCCAGGGTTCTGCTTTGTTTTGATGTATTTCCACGGTGTTTTTAGCAACATCAAACGTGACATCGGAGCTGTGTAAAAAATAATTGGCAAAATATTCTTTAATCACATAGCCCTTGTATCCCAAACACACAATAAAATCATGAATACCATAGGTGGAATATATTTTCATGATGTGCCACAAAATGGGTTTACCACCCACTTCCACCATGGGTTTGGGTTTTAAAGTTGATTCTTCACTGATTCGAGTTCCTAATCCACCGGCTAAAATAACAGCTTTCATAAACACATCCCTATTACAACTTAAAACGTTTGGTTCCCTAAGAACAATCAATAATAACGATTATCCCAAAAAA
>CAISSD010000013.1 GCA_903887975.1 uncultured Legionellaceae bacterium
CACGAAGTAGCTCTTGATCGAGTGCCAACATCAACGCTTCATTTTTTTCAAGTTGATAAAACCTATCTTTGAGCCAGTATTCATGCGAGGCATAACGCTTGGCTTGATGAAGTGTTTCATTGATGGTTATCGCTAAAGCAATACCTGTGGCAGCGGCAAAGCCAGGAGGGCCAAGTGTGCTCATGGCAGGCGTTGCTGTGATGGTGAGCTCACTTAAACCGCGTAAGACATTAATCACGCCGTATAATTTTGTGGTGTTGGGTCTATGGGTTGAGCCATCACTTAATTGACATAATCCCTGGATGGTTGATAATGTCCCAAGACAAAAAGACGCAATCGGGTTGGCAAGGCTTGGCGGGGAGACATGTTCAAAATCAGCCATTAAAATCGATAAACTGATGCTGTATCCCACGGTTGGCCAAAACGAAACCACATCAATCCATTCGGCATATTTTTCGGTCTTATGACGAAAAATATGCGCTATTTCATCCCACTCCAGGGAGGACAGTTGAACGTCTTTCATCGCGAAGGTGAGCGCCAAGCGATTTCCTTGTTTGATTTTGGTTCTTAAAGTATAGCATCAAAACGGAATATCAATCGCCATATTCATGGCAGCCAGTTGCGTTTTAAACAGTTCTTGGATGCTTTTTAAGGCCTCATCATCATGCGCTTCAAAACGTGCCACCAAACATGCCGTGGTGTTTGAGGCGCGGATTAGCCCCCAACCGTGCTGAAATTCAGCGCGTAGACCATCCATGGTGATGAGTGTTGCATCTTGAAATTGTGCTTGTTCGCAAAATTGTTTCATGAAAGCAAATTTCAGCGATTCATCAATGGGGATTTTGATTTCAGGTGTGTTGATGCTGTTGGGAATGGTTGCAAATTGCTCGTGTGAGGTTTTGGGCGTTGCACTTAATAATTCCAATAACCGACACGCACTGTACAATGCATCATCAAAGCCATACCATCGATCATTAAAAAATAAATGTCCACTCATCTCGCCTGCAAATAAAGCATGCTCTTCTTTCATGATGCGTTTGACGATGGAGTGTCCGGTGGGGCACATTCTTGGTTTTCCACCCAAGCGCTCAATAACCTCGGTTAAATGTCGTGAACATTTAACATCATACACAATGGTGGCATTCGGATGTTGGCTTAAAATGGCTTCGGTGTAAAACATCATGAGTCTATCGGGCCAGATGATGTCACCTGTATTGGTAATCACCCCAAGTCGATCAGCATCACCATCAAACGCCAAACCAACATCCGCTTGGTGTAAGGCAACACTTTGTTGTAAATCCACCAAATTGGCTTCAACCGTGGGATCAGGATGATGGTTGGGAAAACGACCATCAACATCGCAAAATAATGGGATGACATCACAACCCAATTGTTTCATGAATGCTTCAATGACAGGACCAGCAATGCCATTGCCACAATCCACAACCACTTTAAGTGGTCGATGCAACGTTACATCTTTCTTAATGCGATTTAAATAGCGCGGCATAATGTCTAAGTATTGCTCTAGACCATGACCATCCACAAATTGTTGTTTTTGGATGAGGTTGTAGAGTTCGGTGATGTCGTTATCCAACAGTGTTGTGCCGGCCAAAACCATTTTAAGCCCATTGTAGTTGGCGGGATTATGGCTACCCGTTAACATTAAACCACTGTCAATGGCTGTTTCATGGGTGGCATAATACATCACAGGCGTGGCAACAGCACCCAAATCCACCACATTGATGCCGCTGTCTAAGAGGCCTTGTTTTAAGGCTTGACAGTAGGCTTCACTGGTAAGACGGCCATCGCGTGCCACCAAAACATCCTGACGATTGAGTGCAATCAAACGAAGGCTCAATGCTTTACCTAAAGTATAAAAGGCATCGGTATGCAGTTGGGTATCAACCAGCCCGCGAATATCGTAGGTTCTAAAGACCTCTTTTTCAATGTTACACAGTGTGTAATGCTGCATCATGCTCTCCCTGAACTGCCAAAACCAGCCTCGCCACGTGAGCTTTGAATAAACTCATCAACCACATCAAATTGGGCTTGAACAATGGGTACAAAAACCAATTGTGCAATTCTATCCCCTGGATGAACTGTAAAATGCTCGGTATTGCGATTCCAGCATGATATTTTTAGTTCGCCTTGATAGTCTGAATCAATTAAACCCACCAAATTACCCAGAACAATACCATGTTTATGACCAAGACCCGAGCGTGGCAAAATAACGGCTGCCAGAGAGGGATCGTCAATATAAATCGACAGACCTGTTGGTAATAATACCGTTTCTCCACCGGCAATTTGTAAAGGCGTGTCAATATGAACACGCAAATCAAGACCTGCGGAGCCTTCGGTGGCATATTGTGGTAG
>CAISSD010000014.1 GCA_903887975.1 uncultured Legionellaceae bacterium
CCAGATATTTTATCCGAAGGATATAGGGTACTCAGGGCGAACGGATTAAGTAAAAATGGCTAAAGTCGAGATTAATATGAAATAAGTCTTGCCCCATCACTCATTGATAAGGAATATCATGAATAAAAAAACCAAGCTTGTTTCAGCCTTGATTGTATCAGTCATTTGCGCACCCATTCATGCCACCAATAAAAATCCTGCCACAGTGGATTATGTTCAATCGTTGATTGCTGCCATTCCTATTGTTCCGACCTACACCGTTGGCCAGCATGCCATGGGTGGTATTGTTTTTTACGTGGATGCAACTGGTACGCATGGGTTGGTGGCTGCCAATAATCAGTACACCACTGGACAAACCTGGGATGGTGGATTGAATGGATCAGCATACGGCGATGTTCAAACCAATGCAACAGCCAGTGGGGTGGGTGCAGGATTCATGAATACTTCATTGAGTGTAAGTATCCAATCAGCGGTTGCTGCAATATCAAGTTTGGCATTACAAAGTATGGCGGCTCAGTATTGTGTTAATTTTTCTGTCAAAGAAGATGGCATCACAGCATGTGATGATCCTGGTGCTTCTGGAGAATCTTGTTATGCGAATTGGTATTTGCCTTCGTTGTATGAGCTCAATCAGATGTACTTACAAAATTCAATTTTGAATATTTACCCCAATGTGGCTGATAATGCCTTCTTCTGGAGCTCGACAGAGGCAGATAGAAATAATGCATGGCGGATTAATTTTAGTGATGGAACTGCAGGCCCAGTCGAGAAAATCGATCAATCTGGCGCATGGTGTATTCATTCTTTTTAAGCGTTAAACAAACTTTGCCAACAATTCCTGGGCGGGCATCCGCCCATCTTGTTTGCAATTGATGTTTCGGGTAACAGGAAACGATTTGATGGTGGCGTTTTTATAATAGTGTCTTGTGAGTGGCGTATCGTGATTGGAAATCAATACGGTGACGCCTTTTTGGGCAAATTCATTGGCCAAATTGGCGAGATTAATTTGTTCGTTTTCACTAAAATTGGTTCCGGTGTATGCGGTAAAATTGGTTTGTTGCTCAATGGGCACATAAGGTGGGTCGCAATAAATCACATCTCCTGGTAGGGCGTGTAAAAACGTTTGTTTAAAATCACTGTGTATGATGGTCGCGCGATTGCTTTGTTGATGAAAATGCAGCATTTCTTGATGGGGAAAGTACGGTTTTTTGTGCAAACCAAAAGGAACGTTGTACATGCCATTTTGGTTGTATCGACACAAGCCGTTGTAGCCGTGTCGGTTTAAATATAAAAAAAGTGCGGCGCGTAATTCTGGATTGTTTTTGGGGCAACAGTCATTGAATGCATCACGAAGGTTGTAGTATTGTTTTTTTTGATTATTGTTCTCTATAAAAAACTCATGACAATAATTGATGAATGAAAGACCATCGGTTTTAATGCTTTGAAACAATACAATCAAATCCAGATTGCTTTCAGCAAGAACATGTTCTTCATAGTGTGTGTTCATAAAAATTGAACCGGATCCAGAAAAAGGCTCAATGAGTCTTGTGGCTTTTGGAAATTCGGGCAGAATGTGTTGAAGGCAGCGATATTTATTCCCCGCCCATTTTAAAAACGAGCGGGTTTTTTTAGAGATCATGATAGGCAATGATGAGTAACATCATGGCCATGATGGCCAAAAATCCCAACATCACTGAACCGCCAGGAACCTGATTTTTGTTGGGATTGGCATTTTTTCGACCTTGCCATGCCATTAAAATCGGCAAGATCAACAGTAAAATCACGCAGCTTATCCCCGCATAATTTAGTGCTTGTATATAAATGCCGGGATACAAAAGCACAATCACCAGTGCTGGGGTGAAGGTTAAACATAAAATAAGCCAACCTTGACGCCCGTTTTTTTTAAGCTTAAGCCCATCAGATAAAAAATCAAACAAACCCAAAGATACCCCAAGAAAAGCGGTCAACATGCAAATCGATGAGAAAAAATTAAAAAAAGCATTGATCCATCCATGATGTATCGAATGTCTCAGCGTTTCACTAAGACCACTGGTGGCATGACTACTGGTCATGAGTTTGATTAATTCAAATCGCTCAATTACCCCATCAATCGCCGCGATCCAGATGATGTAGGCCACCAGAGGGATGAGTGATCCCATGAAGATCAGTTGGCGAAGTTCATTGACGTCACTTTTAAAATAATCCCGAAGCGAAGGCAAAATGGTGGCAAATCCAAATGAGGTGATGAGCACCATGACGCTTTGCGGTAATGCCAACCATTCGCCACCCGACCATTTGGGTATTTGAATGTAGGGTGTAATGATGATGATTAAAATCAAGTAGGTGCCCAATTTGGCAAACATCAAACCCCGATTGACATAATCAACCGCTCGAATACCCGAGTAGATGACACCGCCAAAAACAAGGGTGAATAAGCATGTTGTGAGCGAGCGGGGGAGCTCGATGTGGGCTTCATGGAGCAGCCCATAGATCAAATCGCCCCCACCAGAAATATAGGCCGCCAAAAGCGTGTACAATAAAAACAAAAAGGTAACCCAGGCGATGATTTGCCCCGGTAAGCCCAACGTTTCGCGTGCCATTGAAACCATGTGACTGCCTTCTGGTAAACGTAAATTGACCTCAAGGATCAGCAACGCCCCCAAAGTCATCAAGAGCCAACAGCCAATAAGACTTAAAACTGAATAAAAAATACCAGCACCAGCGGTGACAATGGGCAATGCCAACATACCACCACCAATGGATGTGCCAATCACAAGCAATGTACCGCCAAACAAACGAGAACGCATTAGACAGAATCCTTTTGTTGAAAAATCACAAGCCCCCAATCTTCCAATGTGATGGAGTCAATGTGCGTCAAATAGTTGCTGTAGGTTTTGATTAATTGTGGCATTTGCTCGATCAAAACACCGGATAACATCAAAATACCACCAGGTTTTAGCTGCTTTTGAAAGGTTTCAACCAGCTCTAAAAGTGGCGTGAGTAAGATATTGGCCACCAAAACATCGGCCAATGTGTTTTCTTGACCAGGTTCCATCACAGAGATTTGTTCAGGCTTAATTTGATTGTTTTTTGCATTATTCAACGTTGCAATCAATGCTTGGGGATCAATATCCACCGCATCAACATGACAAGCACCCAACAATAAAGCAGCAATACCCAATATCCCCGAGCCACAGCCATAATCCAAGATGTGCTTGTTGGTGCAGTCCAAGCGG
>CAISSD010000015.1 GCA_903887975.1 uncultured Legionellaceae bacterium
CATTATGTGGTGGATGTTTTAATTAAAGCATTTGAGCGTGAATACTTGCTTCGAGACATCACAGCGGTCATTGCAGCAGAAAAAATGGATGTGTATGCATTGGATGCCAAAAAGATTTTGCAAGAAAATATGAGTTGCATTCATCTAAAAATCAAGATAGACGGCCTAAACAGTCTATCAAGATTACTGGTGCGCTTGGGTCAAATTCCCAATGTGGTTGAAGCCAGGCGACAAATTTAGTTTAGGATGATTCTTTAGCGATCTCAACCCGCTTTGCCTGCTGTGTTGCAGGTTTTCTGCGTTGCGCATTGGGTTTATGTGCATTAGTGCTCTTGTTCGAAGTGGCATGCGTATTGCGTCGTCGTCGATTTTGGTTGTTGGATGTGGGTTTTGTTTCAGCACGATGAGACACAGGTTCTGATTTTTGTTTTTCGTCCGCGGCTCCAAAGATCCGATTCCATAAATTCAATAATAAACCAGGGGTTTCTTTTTTCTCATGCAGATGCGATGAAAATGTTTGTACCGCAGGTTGAGGCGAAGCGGATGTTGATTTTTCTAATGAAGGCGTATGGACTTCGGGTTGCTCGATGAGTAAATAGCTTGGCTTTTTGTTTTTTCCTTGGGTTTCACTTTGAACCGCACTGATTTGATACTGGGGTGAGTGTAAATAAGGATTAGGGATAACAATCACGGAAACATTATGACGTTTTTCAACACTTAAGATGAACGAACGCTTTTCGTTCATGATGAACGCTGCCATTTCAACAGGAAGTTGCACTTGGATGCTTTGTGAGGATTCTTTAAGTGCTTCTTCTTCAATCAATCGGGTGATGGATAAACTTTGAGATTGAATGTTGCGAACAGTGCCACGGCCTTCACATCGAGGGCAGACTTCTTGAGCCGATTCACCCAAGGACAAACGCAAACGTTGTCGTGACATTTCCAGTAAACCAAAACGTGATATTCTACCAATTTGGATTCTGGCTCGATCGGTTTTTAGTGCTTCTTTCAGGCGATTTTCAACATCGCGTTGATTTTTGGGGTTGCTCATGTCAATAAAATCAATAACAACCAATCCACCCAAATCGCGTAAACGCAATTGTCTGGCAATTTCATCAGCCGCTTCAAGATTGGTATTGACAGCGGTTGTTTCAATGTCACCGCCACTGGTGGCTTTGGCGGAATTGATGTCAATAGACACCAAAGCTTCTGTTCGGTCAATGACCAACGCACCACCTGATGGGAGCATCACTTCGCGTTGATAAGCGCTTTCAATTTGACTTTCAATTTGATAAAAATTAAACAATGGAATGCTGTTGTTGTAGAGTTTTAAATTCGGTAAAAATTCTGGCTTGATTTGCTCAATATAGTGCTTGGCCTTGATGTATGATTTTTGATCATCAATAATAATTTCGCTAATGCTGCTGCGTAGATTGTCGCGAATCGAACGAATGATGACATCGCCTTCTTGATGAATCAAACAAGGGGCCATTTGAGTTTGA
>CAISSD010000016.1 GCA_903887975.1 uncultured Legionellaceae bacterium
AAAAAGCCGCAAAAAAAACCAAAAAACTGATGACGAAAATACCAAATTGAGCCATATGATATTGATTGAGTTTATTCATGTTTGGGCACCATATAATCAATTGCGGCGGAAATATCTTCCTCGCTACATTCATAACACGTCCCCATGGCAGGCATGGCATTTAAGCCTTTCATGGCCGACAAAATCAACGCTTTTTTATCCTTTTTTCGTGCGTCCCAGTCTTTTTTCGACTGAAACTTAGGCGCACCCATTAAACCATTTTGATGACACACCACACAATATTGTTCATAAACTTTTGACGCAGGACTTGCCTGGCATAATGTTTGATGGATTAAAATGAACGAAACAATAAAAACAAACTTCATCAATACAACATTTGATTCAATAAAACGCCATGATAACGCCAAGTGCAACATAATTCCAGTTGAAGAACATCATCACAATCGATAAACTCATCTCAAGTCTTATCTTTATCGATCAATAACTCATGACCAACACGCCATTACCACAGTTTTCAAACATCAACATCAAAGCCATCACCAAAGATTTAGATGCGATGTTGACAACGCATTTGACCAAAATAAATACCCTGCTTCAAGACAACACCCGATTTGATTGGGATAATTTAATGCAGCCTCTGGACAACATGGACAACGAATTAACCCAGTTTTGGTCGCCCATTTCTCATTTACATGCTGTCAAAAACACCCCAGTTTTAAGAAAGGCTTACGAAGCATGTTTGCCCATTTTATCCGCTTACGAATCCAAAATAGGACAAAATAAAGCCCTATACAACGCCATCAAATCCATGGATGAATCGACCATGAATGCCGCACAAAAAAAAATTGTTGCTGATGCGTTGCGTCATTTTAAATTGTCCGGCGTTCATCTTGATCCTGACGCACAAAAACAACTTGAAGTCATTAATGCCCGCCTGTCCTCACTCGCCAACCAATTTGAAAACAACATTTTAGATGCCACGCACAATTTTGAATATGTGATTCACGATCCCAAACAATTGGAAGGCCTACCCCATCATACCATTGAAAAAGCCAAACAATTGGCAACCGATAAAAACATTTCAGGCTGGATTTTAAATCTAGAAACACCATGCTACATCGCCATCATGACTTACGCCAAAGACCGCGCATTGCGCGAGTCGTTTTATCATGCCTACAGCACCCGCGCATCCGAGTTGGGCCCAAAGCCTGAAGCGTGGGATAACACACCCATCATTGAAGAACTATTAAAGCTAAAACACGAAAAATCGCAACTCTTGGGTTTTGCCAACAGCGCTGAGCGTTCATTGGCCACCAAAATGGCCCAAAATCCCAACGAGGTTTTGGTCTTTTTAAACGAACTTCAAAAACGGGCAAAACCTCAGGCCAAAGCTGAATTTAGCGCATTACAAGACTATTGTACCGAGCAACATGGCCCTAAAACTTTAGAACCATGGGACATTGCGTTTTATTCCGAACAAAAAAAACAAACCGAATACGCCATATCCCAGGAACAATTACGACCATTTTTCCCTGTTCCTAAAGTCCTGACCGGGTTATTCCATATCATTCAAGCTTTATATGGCATGCATGCCCATGCGCTTAAGCATGTTGATTGCTGGCATCCTGATGTTCTTTGTTATGAACTTATTGATGAAGAAAACAACACGCGTGGCTTTATTTATCTGGATTTGTTTGCGCGCCCTCATAAGCGCTCTGGCGCCTGGATGGATGATTGCCAAGGACGAATGTTGCGCGATGATGGCAGCATTCAAGCCCCCATTGCTTTTTTAACCTGTAATTTCACCAACAATCAAACCGTGGAAAAACCAGCAACGCTATCACACGATGAGGTCTTGACCCTATTTCATGAGTTTGGCCACTGCTTACAACATGTGCTGACCCAAGTGGATTATCTCAGCGCATCAGGGATTCGTGGTGTGGAATGGGACGCTGTCGAATTACCCAGTCAATTTTTTGAAAATTGGTGTTGGGAACCCAGTATTTTACCGCTATTAACCGAGCACATCGAGACCAAAGAATCTTTGGATGAATCCACCATCAAAAAACTCATCGATGCCAAAAATTTTCAATCCGCCATGGGTTTGTTGCGTCAAGTCGAATTTTCGTGTTTTGATTTTCGCATTCATCTTGAATACAACCCCGAATTGCCCCATCAATGGATGGCTATTTTGGACGATGTACGAAACACCACCTCGGTTGTGCCCATTAAGCCTTTCAATCGCTTTGCGCAAAGTTTTAGTCATATTTTTGCGGGGGGTTATGGTGCTGGGTATTATAGTTACAAATGGGCCGAAGTGTTGTCTTGTGATGCCTTCTCGCGATTTAAAACCGAGGGTTTACTCAACCCCAAAACAGGTCGTGATTTTTTACATTGTATTTTAGAAACAGGCAGCACCAAAACCACCACCGAGTCTTACTTAAACTTTCGAGGGAAAATGCCAAGCGTTGATGCGTTATTGGCCTTTGATGGCATTGCATAATTTTACAAATGCTATTGATAATCATTATCATTTAGATTAAAGTGCGTCTTTATTGCCCCATACTTTAATCGGAATGTTGTGATGTTCAACAAAAAAACACTTCGCGAGTTACTATTATACATTTTAACCATTGGCGCTGGTTTATTAATTGGTTTTTTAAGTTTTACGGGCATGCTTGCCATTACCCCAGTGCTGTCTTTGGCATTTTTATCTTTTGGTCTTTCCATTGCCTACGAGGGCCAAATTTTTTATCAAAACATTGATGGCGCCTTAAAAAAGCTTTTTAAATCACGTTATTTTGAACAACAACTGGCTAAAAAATTTTTATTAGCGCAATTTCCTAAAGAAGAAGATCTAGAAAAATCACCTCAATTTTTGAAAGACTATGCCGCACAACTCAAATTATTGGATCAATACCCCAATACAGACGACTATAAAAAACAACGACTCAACATCGAAAAAAATCTACGTGCCATGGAGAAATGGTTTGCCAAACAATTGTTTCAATCAACATCGATTGATAAAAAAAGCAAATATGTTCAATCATTACAAAAATGGCTACACGATAAAAACCACCAAAACATCACCGCGTCTTTCCAAGAACAACTTATAAGCCATAAAAGCTATTATGGCTATGCAAGATTATTGAGCTTGATTTCAGGGTTATTCATGACCCTTGGCACCACTTATCTTTTAATGGAAAGCTTCATGGCCATTCCGTTATTAACCGCTTATACAGCATGGTTCCCCGTACTGATTGTGCCCCTATCCATCATTGCAGGCGTTGCCTACGAACCGGCCCGCGACACGCACCTGGTCAGTTTGCCTGCGGGGCACCTGTTCGGTACCCAGACGACGCGGATCGCCATCAAGGCGGGCGTGTTTCTGCGCGATTACGTCTACACCTAGATCG
>CAISSD010000017.1 GCA_903887975.1 uncultured Legionellaceae bacterium
GCGCCTCCTCACCACGAACGGATCGAAGTAAATCTAAAAAAATACTGTTCTTTCCAGATATTTTATCCGAAGGATATAGGGTACTCAGGGCGAACGGATTAAGGAAAAATGGCTAAAGTCGAGAACTTAATAACCCGCTAAAAAGCGGGTTTTTTTATGCTTTATCATACTGATTAAGGACTTTGCTTGGTCTTGGTGCAATTCCCCTGCACCACACAAGGATACAAACTGGTCGCGAATTTGTAGTGATTCGTCGCATCAAAATTAATGGTCCAAGCAAATACCCCCCCTATTCCAGGATACATGACAGGTGGTGTGTACGTATCACAATATTGTTGGCTACGTAAACACTGAATCGCATCCTGAGTAATGGCGGTTATGGCCGTTGGATAACCATCACCATGACCCGAACCATCGTCCACCGCATATCCAATCACCACTTGAGATGGTTTTAAAAAACTGGTGTAGGGCTGGAAATTGGTGATTTGTCCCGAGGCCGTTTTGGGCGGCCAATCTGCCAATAAATCCGTCGCAAAAGCCACAGCAGGATCAGATGTTGACGTGAGTGTATTGTTACCAAACGGGTAACAAATCAAATCAATACCATAAGCACATCCCGCATTGTAGTTTTGAAAAGCAACCCATTCCAATGATTGATACGTTTGCATCACCAACGACGCATAATTACCCCAAATTTCGCTAAAATTTGCAGTCGCTGCAATATTGGCAATTTGTGGTACCAGTGTTAAAAGCTGCGCTGAATGTGCTTCATGATAACTATTGATGATGGACGCTAAATAAGAAATATCACAAGCAGAGTCAAAATTGCTGGGATCACACCCAAGACTTGGGTTGGTGAAAGAATTGGCTGCATTTAGTCCAAATTCAATGTCAAAGTCATACCCATCAAAACCATAAGTACTGCTCAAATCCGCCAAAGAACTTAACATCGCCGTTTGAAACGCACCAGGATTTGCAGCCAAACTCACCGCATGATTAAAATCAACGGTTGTATTGGGGATATTGCTTGAGACACCACCAATGGCCAACAATACTTTAAGACCCGCCTGGTGTAACGATGTGACGTAAGCGCCAACATCCGGAATACCACTTAATGCCTCGATGTTGATAACGCCTGGACTTGTGGTACTGAATAACCCAAAAGTAAGGATCACATGCGTATAACCGGCCGCTGCAATATCTGAAGCAACCGGTGGCGTGATCCACCCATACACATAACCAATGATTCTTCCTGGATCTTGATTACTCACCGTGAATTTTTCAACACTTAAAGGCCTACCACCTCTTGCATTCAAAGCCAACAATAAACCAATGCTCGATGGTGCTGACTGAGATTTAGATAATTGAAACATTGTTCCCTGATTTTCACTGGCAGCAAACTTATAAAATCCATTGTTCATGAGCATAACACCAGCGTCCAAATCGCTAAACCAAAAGGAGTCATCAAGAATTTTGATACCAACATCAGGATAAGCATGATTAGAAGGTGTTGTATGTACAGTCAAATAATCACCCACAAAAGCGACATTAAATAAAGCTTGTGCATGCAAACTCAACGCCATAATATTCATCAAAAAACCAAACAAAACTTTGAATACGCTTGAACTTCGTTTCATCAACATTCCCTGTTATTAAAATCTCACTCATGCCTTCATCGTAAACAACGTTTAAAAAAAAATCAAATACATGATCACTTTAATCCTTGCTTTTTTTAATGAACTTTGCAACGCTGTGTCTTTAAAATTTTATGATCATTCATCAATCCATGACCGAATCCGACAACGTACAACGCTTTATGTTTGAACACGCAAGCATTCGTGGTGAAATTGTTCATCTTAATGAAACCTACACCAAAATCATCCATCAAAAATCTTACCCAGCCATCATTCAAACCCTATTGGGTGAAGCCATTCTTGGTTGCATCTTGCTGGCAAGCAGCATCAAATTTAAAGGCTCAATTAGTTTACAATTTAATGGCGATGAGCGCCTGCCTTTGTTGCTGGTTCAATGCGATGATGATTTACAAATTCGAGCTTTTGCAAAACACCAACCCGATGGCACCCCCCCATCAATTGATTATCATGAAGCATTTATTCATGGACAAATGAAGCTCATCATCAATCAATACCATCAAACCACCCAATACGAGAGCACCGTATCCATAAAGTCCATCAGCATGGCAGATAATTTGATGCATTATTTTGCACAATCCGAGCAAATTGCAACGCGTGTTTGGTTTGCTATCAATCAACACCAGGCAGCTGGCATGTTGTTACAGTTAATGCCAGGACAAAATACCCTACAACGTGAGCAATTTTGGGAATATGCCGTACACATTGGTCAGACCATTAGTGATCATGAATTATTAACACTGGATAATGAAACGATTTTAAATCGCTTGTATCATGAAACCGAACTACGCCTTTACAACAAACGCAAGGTTCAATTCAAGTGTCAATGTACCCAAGAGAAAATGCAACAGATCCTGCGCGTTTTGGGGCCTGAAGAAAATCAAAAATTACTCGATGAACGCGGCAGTATTGATGTGTATTGCGATTTTTGTAATCAACATTACAACTTTGATGCCATTGATGTGGCGTTATTGTTTCGATAAAAGTTAAATAATGATAAAATATTCTTTTGTTCCTATGATTTCTATTGTCCAATGAGCATTGATCACCGTCAATTTGAACAACGCAAACAAGACCACATTGCATTGGCCTTGATGAAAGACAATCAAACCGATGATTTGCATCAATGGGATCAGCATCAACTCATTCATGATGCATTACCTGATTTTAATTTTGAAGACATCAACATTCAAAGCATACGATTTGGACATCCTGTTGCCAACCCATTTTTTGTCTCCTCCATGACCGCTGGACACAGCGATGCCGGCAAAATCAACCACCATCTGATGGCAGCTTGTGCAGAAAGTCATTGGGCGATGGGCGTTGGCTCTCAACGTCGTGAACTCACCGATCCCAATGCGGCAAAAGAATGGTCAAAAATTCGACAACAACACCCTAATGTGGTCTTATTCAGTAACCTGGGTATTGCGCAACTCATCAACACGCCACTGGCCCAAATTCAACGTTTGATGGAGTCCATTCAAGCTCAAGCATTGATTATTCATCTTAATGCATTACAAGAATGCATCCAACCCGAGGGAACCCCTCAATTTAAGGGCTCTTGGCATGCATTATCGCAATTGGTAAAACATTTAAAAATGCCCATCATCATCAAAGAAACTGGCTGTGGTTTTTCAAAACAAACCCTGCAACGACTGAATGATGTTGGTGTGACTGCCGTTGATGTGAGTGGTCTTGGTGGCACGCATTGGGGTCGTATTGAAGGACATCGAGCCCAACATCATCGTATCAAACAAACCGCCTCCAAAACATTTCAAAATTGGGGAATTGACACCCTACAAAGCATTAAAAATGCCAATGACATCAATCCTTCTTATGAAATTTGGGGCTCAGGTGGTGTACGCCATGGTTTGGATGCAGCAAAATTATTGGCATTAAAAGCCTCAAGCGTTGGTTTTGCCAAACCATTATTAAAAGCCGCATTAAGCGCAACCGATGAAGTATTAACCATTATGTCAACCATTGAATACGAATTAAAAGTCGCCATGTTTTGCACTGGCAGTCGTGTTCTTAAGGATCTTCAAGGCAAATTATGTCAATAAATAAGCCAAGCAATCCACTCTTCCAAGGTTTTTCAAAATTAACCCGCGAAGAGCGTTTTAAACGACTCATCGAATTTGGTGCATTAACCGCTGATGATGTCCTGTATTTATCACAAGGAGGACTTTCCAATCCCCAACTTGCCGAAAAACTAATTGAAAATGTCATTGGCTATTTTCAGCTTCCTTTAGGAGTTGCGACCAATTTTCATATTGATGATCGTGCTTATGTCATCCCCATGGCGGTTGAAGAAACCTCCATCATTGCGGCTGCCTCAAAAACCGCTCGATGGATTCAACAATGTGGCAGCATCCAAACATCGGTCACAGGTCACGGTATTATGGGTCAAA
>CAISSD010000018.1 GCA_903887975.1 uncultured Legionellaceae bacterium
CTGTGCACAAACCAAAATTACGCATTGATTTTTGTATTTGGCAAAGCCTGGTTTATTAAAATCATCAGCATGCGCTGAAATGGCATTGATGATATGGCCATTTTGAAATAATGTCGTTTCGCGCAAATCAAAAACCACCGCATCTGAATGATTGATGAGATCCACTGCGCGTGCTGGGGTTGCTTTGGGGGCTTGTTGTTGTAGCGCAAACCATTCGTTGATGCCAATAAGGCTTAATGCCACAACCAGTGCCACAAAGAGTTGCCAATGGTTGAATAAAAATTGAATCATGGATTCCAAATGTATGCTCTATTGATTTAAAGTTTTAGAATTATCCTTAAACCATGGAGACAAAGCAAGTAGATTAACCTTGTTCAATGGGATATCCCGCATCCATCCATGCCGATATTCCACCATCAACCGAGTAAATTGCTTGATAACCCAATTGAACAAGAGCCAATGCCGCATTCCAAGAACGTCTGCCTAAATGACAATGCAGGTAAATGGGTTGCTGTTGATTGGGGACATGGAGTTGAATTTGATGATTTAATTCCCCTTGAGGAATAAGCGTGGCACCTGGAATTCGATGCATTTGCCATTCATGGGGCTCTCGGACATCAATCAAACAAAGATGAGGATTGTTGTTCATGCGTTGAAAAAGTGTTGCAACATCAATGTGTTGGGGTTCTGTTTGAATCATATGGGGCTCCTGTAAGCGCTTTTGTGAATGGGGCGTGATGAATGAACCAATAGATTGCAGCGGTCATGACACCACCCATTAATGTTGCAAACGCCCAGGTGGTTGCCGAGACTAAAGTGGTTTTGATACCGATTTTATGAAGATTTCCGGCGTCTCTCGCAACAGCCCCAGCAAATAAAAAATGCAGTATGGCATTAACGAGCAACAGCAACATCGATGTGTTTTCAATGGTGTGATTGACCAGCGCAATGCTCGTCATGAAGAGGGTTCCTTTGTATTTCGGTGGCTTAATGGGGTATTATTGGATTTTTACCATTTCGAGTCAAGGGAATGAATAGTCAACCGTCAATGCAACCATTACACCCTATTGAAAGCACTATTTTAGAGCATCATGTGGCGATTGAATCGTGGTTTCGTGCGCAATGGCAAAAAACACCAGCGCCGATCACAACGTCTGTGGATTTGCGTCAGGCGGGTTTTAAGATGGTCCCTGTCGACACCAACCTTTTTCCTGCCGGTTATAATAATTTAAATCCTAAAGATTTGCCTTTGTGTGTGCTGGCGGTGCAATCAACCTTGGCCAATCTTGGTTTGAAGGGTGCAGATATGGTGATTGTGCCAGAAAATCACACGCGCAATGAATATTATATGAAAAGTCTTTTGGTGTTGCGCGATATTTTTGTGAAGTCAGGGTTGAATGTGCGCTTGGGCAGTATGGATGAAACCTTACTTGAGCCCAGATATTTGGATGCTGATGATGGTGAACAAGTATCGATTGAGCCTTTAAAAAAACAGGATATGCGGTTGTATTTGGACGATTTTGAACCCTCATTTTTGTTGTTGAATAATGATTTGTCTTCAGGGGTTCCAGATTTATTGGAGAATCTTCAGCAGCGTATTGAACCCTTGGTGGCTTTGGGTTGGAATCAGCGTCTTAAATCCACGCATTTTGGATTTTATCGTGAAGTTTGTTTGGAATTTAGCGCTTCTTTAGGGATTGATCCTTGGTTGATTGAGCCCATGTTTGTTGCGCATGAAGCCATTGATTTCATGTCTCAATTGGGTGTTGAGCGCTTGGCAGAAGATGCAGATGTCATGCTTCAAAAAATTCGAGATAAATATCAAGAATACGGCATTCAAGAGCAGCCGTTTGTGGTGGTTAAATCAGATAATGGCACTTATGGCATGAGTGTTATGATGGTTCATAGTGGCCAAGAATTGCTTCAGTTAAATCGAAAGCAACGCACAAAAATGGCGGCAAATAAAGGCCGACAAAAAGTAGAGCGCGTCATCATCCAAGAAGGGGTTCATACCATTGAAACAACAGTCGATGGTTCAGTGGCGGAACCTGTGGTTTACTTGATTGGTTCTTATGTTGTGGGTGGATTTTATCGGGTGCATCAAGAACGCGGTAAAGCCGATAATTTAAATGCCCCAGGCATGCATTTTGAACCCTTGCCGTTTAGTTCAGCGTGTAACGTGCCTTGTTTAAATAAAAAAAATGCTGTTTTGGCCAATCGATTTTATGTCTATGGTGTATTGGCACGCCTTGCAGCACTTGCTGCTGCCAGGGAAATGCATGCTTTGGAGTCGGTATGATTAAATTGGGTGTGATGATGAATCCACTGACAACGTTAAAACCGTTGGTGGATACAAGTTTACGTATGATGGCCGCTGCGACCGATTTGGGTTGGGATTGTCGTTATTTTCATCAATCAAGTCTTTTTTGTCGAGATGGACGAGTCGGTGCGAGCATGATGTCGTTGCAAGGCGCATTATCTGGCGTGTTTTTTTTGGATGAATTGGATGTTGTTTTAATGCGCCAAGATCCACCCGTGACGATGGAGTATTGGTACGCGCTTTATGCTTTGGAGCTTGTTGAGTCAAGTGGTGTTGTGGTCGCCAATAAACCCCAAGGAATACGTGATGCCAATGAGAAATTTTTGATTTTAAATTTCCCTTCGTGTTGCGTACCAACGTTGGTGACTCAAGACATGCAAATGTTGCATGATTTTTGGGTGGAGCATGGTGATGTTATTCTTAAACCTTTGGATGGAATGGGTGGTCAATCGATTTTTAGAGTGGATTCTTCAGGTGTGAATTTACCGGTGATTGTGGAAATGATGACCCAAAAAAACACCAAAACGATCATGGCGCAACGTTATATTCCTGAGATTCAAACCATGGGTGATAAGCGTATTTTGTTGGTGCATGGAAAGCCTGTGCCTTATGCGTTGTTAAGAACGCCTGCATCCGGAGATATTCGGGGTAATTTGGCCGCAGGTGCCACGAGCCAAGTGGTACCGATTACAAAGCATGATGAATGGTTGTGTGCGCAAATCTCACCACTATTGCTTGCCAAAGGTTTGTCATTTGTTGGGGTGGATGTGATTGGTGATTACATTACCGAAATCAATGTCACAAGCCCAACGGGCATGGTACAAATTGAAGAGGCAACCGGCTTGGCAATTGGCGCTGACTATTTGCAAAAGCTTGTCAAGGTGCGTTCTTAAACCAAGTCATTACTCTCATCAACATACATCGAGCCATCATCTTGGGTTTCACCGGTGATTAAATAATTTCGGTGTTGAAGATACGCATCACGAATAAGGCTATAAGGATCCAGTGCTTCGTTGAGTAATTTTTCTTTTTCAAGAAGTTCGGCTCGAACATCAACATAGCGAAGACCCAACACGCCCCAAATGATACTGCTGGGTTCAATCCAAGGATAGGGGGTAAATAAAGCATAATCCAACATCAATCCCATACGACGACCAAGATTAGGATCATTATTTGGTGTTAAAGAATTTCTACCTGCTTTAATGCTCATTGCCCATTGACCAATTTGGTCTTGAAAGAAAGCCTTGCCCCGTACATTAGGC
>CAISSD010000019.1 GCA_903887975.1 uncultured Legionellaceae bacterium
ATTCCTCATATTAAGGGAACCACCGAGCATCGACAGTGCGCTGCGGTGACAGCAAGAAGTTTATTACGTTTTGTTTTTTCCTACCTTCCGGATGCGCAAATGGCGCCCCATATTATGAATAATAAATTGATTGATGTTGAAAAATATCGAACTGGGGCTTTTAAAAACATGGTTAATGATGCTCATGGTCAGGCCGTGAGAAACATAAGACGTTTGTTGGTTTCTATCATGACGTATTCTTTTTATATCAAAGGATCGGAAGGGGGCAATTGTGTTGCACTCGGTTCTTTTAAAAATAAAGTACCTTCTGAAGTTAAAAAAATATTTGACGAATGTCTTCAATTATTAAATGCATCAAATCATGAGCACGCACGTTATATTTATGCCAATATCATCCATACGATGGTTTTGCCTGTGATTCAGACGCTTGTAGAAAAAAACAGGGAAAGTTCAAGTGGAATCAATGGATTTTTTAGATCATTAATGGGGGTTCAAGGGGATGATTTTTTACTAAATTGGTTACACATGATTGAAAAAAATGTTCAGGATCTCAATTGTATACCCTGGATAAGGCCTGAAAAAGATCAATTGCCTTCATTGAATGCCGCTAAACCCATCATGTATCTCGAAGTTTTGTTTAATATTGAACATCAGTTATCAATGCGTTTAACGAACGAGCTGGATTCGTCTTCTCGAATTGCGATTTAAACATCAATCACGGCTTTATTGTCTCGAATAAATATTTTGCTGACCTTGATGATCCACTCTTTTTGTTGGTCGTGCAAAATAATGGCAGCAACAATGCCCGCAGTTAGACCCCAAAACGCAGCGCCTATGCCAAAAAAAGAAACACCCGAAGCCGAGACCAATAGGGTCATTAAAGCGGGCTCTCGCTCGGTATTGTGAACCAATGAGGTATTAATACTTTGACCAATGGTGCCAATTAATGCAAGGCCGGCAATGGCAGCAATTAATTCTTTTGGAAAAACTGAAAATAATGAAACGACTGTAGCGCCAAAAAGGCCAATGAATAACCAACAAATTCCAGCAAAAACGGTCGAGCGATAACGATTTTCGGGATCGTGATCGGCCTCTTTACTGGCGCAAATGGTGGCTGTTAATGCAGCCAAACAGATGGAGTAGCAGCCCATTGGTGCCATGATGAAATTGATAAAACCAGTCCAGCCAATCACAAAAGAGATGGGAGGCTTATAGCCAGACGAATTTAAAATGGCAATACCTGGGATGTTTTGTGAGGTCATGGTGACAATAAACAATGGAATACCAACACTAATGAGTGAGGATGCGCTAAATGATGGCCAAGTGTATACGGGGCTTGCCAGTGTTAGGGGGATGATTTCGTTATGAAATAATCCTTGAGTTTTTGCAACACCAATACCCACTGCCAAAACCAAAAGCATGGTGTAGCGCGGTGCCAAGCGTTTTCCCATAAGATAGGTTAGGATCATACTGCCAACCAAAGCGAATTGGTGTTCCATCGCAACAAACACATTCATACCAAAATGAATCAAAATTCCAGCAAGCATTGCTGAGGTTAATGATGAGGGGATGTGTTTGATGATTTTTTCTAAAAATCCGGTAACACCAAATAAGGTGGTCAATAAAGCTGCGAACATGAATGCACCAATGGCCTCAGGCATGCTAACGCCTGATAAACAGGTGATGAGTAAGGCACCACCTGCTGTAGACCAACCGGTCAATATCGGCATGCGGTAACGTAAAGAGAATCCAATGCAGGTGATGGCCATACTCATGCCCAAGGCAAAAATCCAGGAGCCCATTTCTACCGGTGTTGCACCAAGTAAAGAAGCTGTTTGAAATACAAAAACACCTGAGCTTGTAAATCCAACCATGACAGCAACAAATCCTGCGGTGATGTGTGAAAGAGAAAAATATTTAAACATAAATGTCCTGTTGGTCTTTGTCAGCTAGATTATTAAAAATTTTTTGCATTCGTCATTTTGATTTTAGCATAGTTTTCAAAACGTTGAGGGTGAATCAAGCCTTTTTTTACGGCCAAAAGTACAGCACAGTCGGCATTATTTTGGTGATTGCAATTGCGAAATTTACATTGTTGTTGATAATGATTAATTTCACGAAAACCTTGGGTGATCTGGGGTTTTGAAATGTTGGATAATGAAAACTCACGAACACCTGGGGAATCAATCAAATGACCGCCACATTTGAGATGATAAAAATAAGAATTGGACGTTGTGTGTTGTCCCATTTCGTTTTTCTCTGAAATGGCATTGATTGCCGGGTTGGTTTCTGGTAAAACTTTTTTGATTAAAGATGACTTTCCAACGCCAGACTGGCCAACAAAAACACTTGTTTGATGATTGAGCACCTTAAAGAGTGTTGCATCGCTTGAAGGTTGATTTCTACCCGTATGAATCACTTGATACCCAAGTGGGATGTAAATGGCCAAAAGTTTGTCTTGAAGTTCTTGGCACTCCATATCACTTTTATTTAAGTCTATGATAACGTTTAGTTTTAAATGTTCAGCAACC
>CAISSD010000020.1 GCA_903887975.1 uncultured Legionellaceae bacterium
ATTGTTTGACCACAAGATTTTTTATTTGCATGTTGGCTTGGGGTGTCATGGCGTGACTCGTCCCAAGGCACAGGCTAAGTAATAAAATAATGTACGATGATTTATTCATTATTTTATTTTAGCATAAATTTACACTGAACTATGCTAAAATGTCTATCTTTTGTTCTTATGGGATTTCAATGACTTTTTCAAACTTGGGTTTATCCGCTTCGTTGGTTCGTGCAGTGGAAGAGCAGGGGTATACTGAACCAACCCCCATTCAATTACAGGCCATTCCTGTTGTTCTTAAAGGTGGGGATTTATTGGCCTCTGCAGAAACTGGGACGGGTAAAACAGCGGGGTTTGTTTTGCCCTTGTTGGAGCGTTGCCTTAAAAAACCCAAAGCAACCAGCAACCACGTTGGTGTTTTGATTTTGGCCCCCACTCGAGAATTGGCCGCTCAAATTCATGAAAGTGTGGTGAATTATGGACGTCATGTGAACGTACGCTCGGCGGTTGTTTATGGTGGCGTTAAAATTAACCCACAAATGATGAAACTTCGTGGTGGGGTGGATGTGTTGGTGGCAACACCGGGTCGGTTGTTGGATTTATACCAACAACGTGCGGTGCAATTTAAAGAATTACATGCTTTGGTGTTGGATGAAGCCGATAGAATGCTGGATATGGGATTTATTCATGATATCAAGCGCATTATGGCTTTATTGCCAACAGCACGCCAAACTTTATTATTTTCAGCAACATTTTCTCAAGAAATTGCACAACTCACCAAAGCCTTTTTGAAAAACCCAACCGAAATTAGTGTGTCGGTTCGTAATAAACCCTCTGTATTGGTCAAACAATGGATTCATCCTGTTGATAAAGGTCAAAAAGCTGCATTGTTGTCGCACTTGCTGCGTAAGGAATCTTGGGATCAAGCATTGGTCTTTGCCAGAACCAAGCATGGCGCCAATAAACTGGCAAAATTTTTGGCAACCGACGGCCTTGAAACAGCCGCTATTCATGGTAATAAAAGCCAGGCGCAACGTCTTAAAGCACTGGCTGATTTTAAATCAGGAAAAATCCAAGTTCTGGTGGCAACGGATATTGCCGCGCGCGGTATTGATATTAGTGAACTTCCCATGGTGATTAACGTTGATTTACCCAATGTTGCCGAAGATTATGTGCATCGTATTGGTCGCACGGGCAGGGCCGGGGCAACAGGACAAGCTATTTCGCTTGTTAGTGCTGATGAAATCAAACAACTGCAAGCCATAGAAAAGCTCATCAAACAAAAGCTACAACGTATTGAAGTTGAAGATTTTGAACCCACGCATAGTGTCCCTGATGTTGTTGTGGCGTCAACAAAAACATTTAAACCCGCTTTTAAACCAGCTTTTAAAGCTCATGGTGCAACCAACACGCAACCACCTCGCCGTAGAAAGCCTCGTGCAGGAAGCACTAAAAGATGATGTTTGTACACGCCATTAAGGCATTAAGTGATAATTACATTTGGGCTGTGGTGGATGATGCCTCATCCCAAATGTTTTGTGTTGATCCGGGTGAGGCTATGCCTGTATTGCGTTTTGTTGAAGAGCGTGGGGTTGAATTAAACGCGATTTTGTTAACGCATGATCATTGGGATCATACCGGTGGTGTTGTTGATTTGATTCATCAATTTCCCAAAACGCCCGTTTATGGTACTGATTATTTTGGTGATGGGTTGTTAAAAATTAATGGCTGTGGTTTTGAAATCATTGAAACCCCAGGACATACCAAAAATCACCGCTGTTATTATGAACCACAACAAAAGTGGCTGTTTTGTGGTGATACATTGTTTTCTGCAGGTTGTGGTCGTGTTTTTGACGGCACTTATGAGGCACTTTTTGCATCACTGCAGGTTTTAAAATCACTACCTGATGAAACACTTATTTTCTATGCGC
>CAISSD010000021.1 GCA_903887975.1 uncultured Legionellaceae bacterium
ACCGTTGTCTTACAAGAGTGAGCAATTTAAAAAAAAATTTACTTTGTATATCCCCAAAATAGACCAACATAAATATGAATCATCCATGAACGCTCGCCTGCAACAAACAATTCCGATAAAAAAATTATATTACGACCTGATTCTTCAAGAAGATATTAACCCTAATGATGATACAAAAAAAGCTTTCATCAAATGGTATGAAGCATATAAAAAAAGGGATGATGTCGAAAAGGTTGTTTTTCTTGAAAAAAATCCAACCAAAAAGAAACTCTCCCTTGAGGACTATCAAAAACTAGATATCGAACAAAAATCGATGATTATTCACTATCTTGATGAGCTTGAAACACTTAAAGCGCAACTTAAAGAAAAAGGTTTAACCAATATAAAAATTAACGGCATTAATTTTCATCAACTTATTCTTCAAGATACCATTAAAAAGTATCACCAAAAAAAGATCATCGATATCGATAGCTTAAGTATGGATCATCATTCTCAATCCATCACAATCAATTTAAAATTTTCTCCAAAAAATGAAGCTCAAAAAACAATCGACGATCATGTGGATGACATTCTTCAATTTAAAGAACAAAAAACTCATAAAGAAAAATTTAATCCGGTTATACAAGACCTGCTATCAAAAGATAATCTTTCAGATACAGAAACTGAAAATCAAGATTATGATGACCCGAAAAAAAGCAATAGCATAAGCACCGTCAACTATGATTTAAGTACTTTACCTATAGACAACGATTTTGATTCGGGAAAAAATACCATCATTTCAGCAATGAAAACAGCCATTACAGCCAGCAAAAAAAGTTGGGTTTCTGACAAGAAAAAAACAAATGACCTTGATAGCATCAAAAACGAAATTGATAACTTTTCGGATCAAAATCAATTGAATGAAATTCTAAAAAAATTTATCCTCAAAGCCGCTGAGGGACGTCAATCATACGGTGGATATAAAGCCAAAGATGCAGATACCAGGTCAATTAAAGCATTTTTTAATGCGCTGGATGAGGAAACAAAACAAAAGGTTGGAGCCTTGCTTACAAAAAATGGAAACAGTGTTGAGATAAAAGATGACTTCAAAAGCTTTAAAAATAAAATTGTCGAACTACGAAAAGAATCTAACGAGAGCCCACCTCAAATTACTCCAAAAAATTAACCCAATCCGCAAAAACCTCATCTTCAAACTGATACTTCCCATACTCAACTTTGGTAATAATATTTTTTTGACTCAACCGTCGAAGCGCATTATGTGTTGTATTTTTACTCACACCCCCTCCCACACCCAAGGCATCACCCAGTTTTTGCATGGCTTGTTTGCCATGTAAATCACCAATACCCTGAGCAATCATACTCAGTATGATTTTATCCGCCGGCAGCAACGCACCCCATTGCTGATCGAAATTACTTTCATTAAAAACTTTGCTTTTTGTGGCTTCTAAAGCAGCTATAGATCCCATCTCCGGATTGGTTAAATAAGCCTCAATATACCTTCGAAAAAATTCAGGTGTATTCTTAAGCTCAGAAAATGCTTCAAGGCCCTGGTCATCATCCAATTTGTTTTTTCATCACAGCACGCATGGCAAGAAGTTCTTAAAAGTTCTTAATTGATTTAAGAACTTTTAAGAACTTCTTGCGTTTCGGCCTACAACATTTTTCTAGACAATTCCCCCACTTCCTCGCATAATCCTAGATCTTAAAAAAAACCATGACCCATCATGTCCAAGCCTTTAATCGAGATCAAAAATTTAAACAAACAATACGGCACCACAACCATTCTCGATGATGTTTCATTGGACGTCTATCCTGGGGAATTCTTAACCCTACTTGGACCCTCTGGCTGTGGAAAAACCACCTTGTTGCGTTTGATTTCCGGATTTGAGCAACCTTCATCAGGCCACATTTATATCAATCAACGTTTGGTGAACACACTACCCCCACAACATCGTGATGTTCACACGGTATTTCAAAGCTATGCGTTATTCCCACATCTCAATGTATTTGAAAACGTTGCTTTTGCCCTCCAATGCCAAAAAATCCCCACAAAAATCATCGAACAACGTGTTCATGAATCATTGGCACTGGTGCAACTAAATGACTTTGCCCATAGAGCCATTGATGCCCTAAGTGGAGGGCAACAACAACGCGTGGCCATTGCGCGCGCCATCATCAATCGCCCCCAAGTTTTATTGCTCGATGAGCCTCTAAGTTCTTTGGACTATCGCCTACGTAAAGCCATGCAATCTGAACTCAAACAACTACAAAAAAAATTAAACATGACGTTTATTTTCGTCACGCACGATCAAGAAGAAGCCCTCTCCATGTCGTGTCGCATCGCCATTTTTAACAAAGGCACCATCGAACAAATTGGTACCCCCAGAGAGGTATACGAAACACCGAAAAATTTGCATGTTGCAAGTTTTATCGGCGAGGCTAATATTTTTGAAATCGACGTCAAAGCCCTAGAAAACGATGAGCTTGTGACCGAAATCAATCAAACCGAGCTTCATTGTAAAAACACAGGAAATTATAAGATCGGTGATAAGCTTCATTTGGTGATTCGCCCCGAAGACATTCGGGTGTGGGGTAAAAATGAGATCACCAACACCCAAAACATGTTGCCGGGCAATATTGTTGACATTATTTATAAAGGCTCAACCGTTGATTTAAAAGTTGAATTAAGCCAGGGGACCGTCATCAGTGCTTCGGAGTTTTTTGACGAGGATGACGACGCACTGGAATACACCTTACAAGAGTCCGTTTGGGTTCAATGGTTTACTGGATGGGAAGTGCTGCTGCCTTATGAATCATAAATCGTTTGCCATTTATTTCATGATGTTGTGGCTGTTATTTTTTGCAGTCATTCCCTTGTGTTTTATTTTAATTGCAAGTTTTTTGTCCGAG
Source organism: uncultured Legionellaceae bacterium (assembly GCA_903887975.1). GTDB lineage: Bacteria > Pseudomonadota > Gammaproteobacteria > Legionellales > Legionellaceae > CAISSD01. The sequence continues at coordinate 2,911 of CAISSD010000021.1, forward strand.
GATCATACCCATTTGATGAATCTTCCTCTAACTTTGAATAATTACACGACCCTTTGGACCATGGCTTTTTTAAAAGTCTTTTTACGATCGCTATTACAAGCATTACTCACCGCTTTTTTTTGCCTGATATTGGCTTTTCCATTTTGTTATTTATTGATTAAATCCAAACATCAATCCATCTTATTGCTGCTCATCATGATCCCCTTTTGGACCAGTTCGTTGGTACGCACTTATGCGCTTGTTTCTATTTTAAAATACCATGGATTAATAAATTTAATTCTAATAAAATTGCATATCATCACCGAGCCTTTGCATTTACTGTACACCAATACCGCGGTTTTGAGCGGATTGGTCTATAGCTTATTTCCGTTTATGGTCTTGCCCATTTTCACCCAAATGGAGCGTTTTGATTTTCGATGGATTGAGGCGGCCAAAGATTTAGGCGCCAATACTTGGCACCTGTTTTTTCGCGTTTTTTTACCCAACAATCTTGCCGGCATCATTGCCGGTTGCTTGATGATCATACTGCCTGCCATGACCATGTTTTACATCCCCAATATCTTGGGTGGGGCTCGCGCACCACTGCTTGGCAATATGATTCAAAGTCAGTTTTTGGTACTTGAAAATTGGCCTCAAGGTGCTGCCACAAGTGCTGTATTGACAATTTTATTTGTGTTGATCCTTTGGATTTTACGAATTGAAAAACCCAAGAGGCCCTCAAAACCATGCTAAACCTCTTAAAAAAAAGCTACCTCATCCTCATTTACGTGCTGTTGTATAGTCCTATATTGGTGTTGATAGGGTATTCATTCAACAGCACGCGTTTTTCCATGCAATGGCACGGCGGCTCATTACATTGGTATCGACAACTGTTTCACGACCAAGAATTATGGTCTGCATTTTTTCATTCGGTTTTGTTGGGCTCTTGTGCTTCTTTAATTGCAACATTGCTGGGATTTTTGGTTTGTGTGCATGTGTTTTTACATCCCAAACCACGATACAACAAACTCATGTCTTCACTCATGATCCTCATCATCATTCCGGATTTGGTTTTGGCGGTTGCCTTACTGATTTTTTTTAATTTATTCAAAATACCCCTTGGATTCATCAGTCTTTTGATTGCCCACATCACTTTTTGCATTCCATTTGTGGCGCTCACCATCAATAATCGCATTCACACCCTTGATGCCAACATTTATTTTAGTGCCCTTGATTTGGGTGCTGGTGCCTACAAAGCACTCACCAAAGTCATGTTGCCACTACTCTGGCCATCGGTATTGAGTGCATTTTTACTCTGTTTTACCTTGTCTTTTGACGACATCATCATCAGCTATTTTGTTTCAGGTCCTGATTTTAATCTTTTACCTTTAACCATTTATGCCTTGGTCAGAACCGGTATCTCTCCTGAATTGAATGCTTTATGCAGCATCACTTTTTTAATCTCCATGATTTTGGTCATCAGTGCCTATGGACTATCGAGGAAAACAACATGAAAGCATGGGGTATTCTGGTATGCATTTTGTTATGCAAAACGTCACTTCATGCTGCTGTTGTGAATGTTTATGTGTGGGGTGGAGAAATCCCAAAGGCCAGCATCCATCAATTTGAAAAGGAAACGGGTATTAAAGTTAATTTTTCAACCTACGACAGCAACGAAACGCTCTACGCCAAACTCAAAGCCTCCAACAAAGCCATTTATGATGTCATTTTGCCTTCGGCCTATTTTGTTG
>CAISSD010000022.1 GCA_903887975.1 uncultured Legionellaceae bacterium
AGCCTTTTAATTCTGTTTCGCTCACTTTGGCAAAAATAATCACCGGTCGATGATAACGCTCTTTTAGTCGCCCCGCCAAAATACCAATCACACCTTGATGCCATGATTCATCCATAAGACACAACACAACCGGTAAAGCTTTTTGTTCCAGATTAATTTTGGATAAAGCTTTAATGGCTTGCTCACTCATTTGAGATTCTATCACGCGACGTTCTTGATTGAGCGCATCCAATTCCTGGGCCAATTGATGCGCTTTTTCTAAAGAATCACTCAACAAACACTCAATCCCCAATGCCATATCATCCAAACGGCCTGCAGCATTTAAGCGTGGTCCAATAAAAAAACCCAAATCGGAGGCTTGTAATGAAGTGGCTGATTTTCCCGCCACATCCAACAACGCTTGAATACCAGGGGAACACAAACCTTGTCGAATACGCAACAAACCATGACGCACCATAATCCGATTGTTTTGATCCAGGGGCACAACATCAGCAACCGTGCCCAAAGCCACCAAGTCTAAAAATTGACTCATGTTGGGCGGTTTTATACTTTGGGCTTCAAACCAATCCGTGTTCATTAATTGTCGACGCAAAGCCAACATAACATAAAAAATCACACCCACCCCTGCCATGGATTTACTGGCAAAAGCATCATCCAATCGATTGGGATTCACAATGGCACAAGCGCTGGGTAGTGTTTCTGCGGGTAAATGATGATCCGTAATCAATACATCAATACCAGCATGATTTGCCGCTTCTACACCTTCAAAGCTGGCAATGCCATTATCCACCGTGACAATCAAATGGGGCTTCCAAGTTCTAGCCACTTCCACCAATCCAGGCGTTAGTCCATAACCAAATGCAAATCGATTCGGCACTAAAAATTCAACTTGTGTCGCACCCATACTTTTAAGTGCTTTGATTGCCAAAGCAGTCGATGTAGCGCCATCTGCATCAAAATCGCCAACAATCAATATCCGTTGTTGCAATCGCAGGGCAATCTCTAAGCGCTCTGCTGCTTTTTGTATATCAACCAACGGCTCGAATGGCAATAAATCATTTAAAGTATGATTTAATTGTGTTTTTGAGGTGATGCCTCGACCAGCATAAATGCGCTGTAACAATGGAGAAACATCGGGTAAACAAGGTAATTCTTCAGGATGAGGGCGAATTTTGATAAGCATTTTTTATTATTCTCTTGTATAATGACGCCAGTTTAAACGAATGAGTCATTAAACGCCATGCAAATCCAACACGAACATACCCAAACGTTGTCCATTCAATCGTATGATGAAAGGTGCGTTGTTATTCAAGGTCAAGCATATAATCAAAGTCTTTTAATCACGCCCACAACCATCATCACACCCTGGTCTGTCAAAACACTGCAAACACTAAAGTGGGATGATTTTTCCGAAATTTTGGATCTAAAACCAGAGCTCATTCTTATTGGACATCAAAGCACCGAAGTTACTGCGCCCATTGAGGTATTAAGTCTGGCGTTTAAACATAGAATTGGTTTTGAAGTTATGAATCTAGGCGCCATGTGCCGAACCTTCAATATTTTGTTGAGTGAGTCTCGTATGATTGTTGCAGGTGTTATTTTGTGAGTGAATGGCAACAACCCAATCATTTATTTCAACGTGATGTTGATGAGGTTGATGCCATCATCAATCATGCTATTTTAGAAGAAGCTTCCGACATCCATTTTGAGCCCTTCGAAAACAATTATCGCATTCGGCATCGACAAGATGGAATCCTGCAATTGCTTGCCAATAAACCCACCAACATTGCTCAAAAAATAATTATTCGCTTAAAAATCATGGCCGAATTGGATATTGCTGAAAAACGACTCCCTCAAGACGGGCGATTTAACTTTACCGCTGCCAATGCCAGTACTTGGGATATTCGAGTCAGCACTTGCCCCATGTTTTATGGCGAAAAAATGGTATTGCGTCTTTTAAATCTTAAGACCAGTCATTTTGATCTTGGTGCGCTGGGTCTAAGCGTTGTGCAACAAGATATTTTTAGCGAAGCGCTATCACATCCACAAGGCTTAATTTTGATCACAGGGCCAACGGGTAGTGGCAAGACCATGACGCTTTATACGGCCTTAGACATCATCAATACACTTGAAAAAAATACAGCCACCATTGAAGACCCCATTGAAATTTTAATGCCCGGCATCAATCAAATCAATATTCACCCTCAAATTGGACTTACTTTTTCTCACGCATTACGAGCACTACTTCGCCAAGATCCAGACGTCATTATGGTGGGTGAAATTCGTGATGAAGAAACCGCGCAAATGGCTATTAAAGCTGCGCAAACCGGTCATTTGGTCCTTGCAACGCTTCATACTTCTAGTGCAGTTGAAGCCATACATCGGTTGCAAAATTTAGGCATTAAACCTCATGATGTTGCCAATACCACCAAGCTCATCATCGCACAACGATTGGTACGACGTCTTCAAGGTCGTGGACGGGTGGGTTTGTTTGAGTTGCTGCCCATAAGCCCGGCCATCAAACAAAGCATCCTGGAGCAACAAACGTTAGAAAATATCTTAAAGATCGCCTTAAAACAAGGCATGATGACCATGAAAAAATCGGGACTAATGCATGTTCAAGCCGGCTTAACCAGCATGGATGAAATCCAACGTTTGAAATTGGCAGCATCATGAATAAGTCCGAACCAACTTATTTTCATTGGCGAGGTGTTGACCTATTTAATCAACCCAAACACGGCCGATTGAGTGCTCAAAATAAAGAAGAACTCCGACAACAATTGCATCAAAAAGGCATTATTTTACGACGAGTCACACCCGCATCACTTTTTTCAAGGCGCATTCGCACCACACACATCATCATGTGGTGTAAAGAATTAGCCATGATGTTGGATTCAAAGATTTCTTTACCCCAAGCCTTAATATTATTGTCTCAAAATCATACCAACGAGACATTATCACGTGTGACGCAATCACTTAAAACCAGCATGACGCAAGGACTTGATTTTGCGAATGCGCTGCGTTTACATCCCAAATTATTCTCCCCGCTCTTTTGTCATGTGATTGCTGCTGGTGAAGCATCCGGAACCTTGGCGCAAGTATTACACCATTGGCATCAAGACGAAGATAAAAAACATCGAGCAAAACAACACCTAAAAACCATCATGATTTATCCCGTCATGACCTTAATTTTGGCCATGTTGGTCGTTTTTGGTCTGATGTTTAGTGTTATTCCGGCATTTTCAGCATTGTATACCGAATTCAACACACCCTTACCTGGATACACACAATGTTTAATTCACTTTAGTGCCATCATCAAATCTTATGGGTTGGTGCTGTTGTCAAGTTTTGGCTTATTAAGCTATGGTGTTTATCAATTATTGGCATTGAATCGCACTTTAAAGCGTTATGCACATCAACTACAATTAAAAATACCGATTTTGGGTTCGTTATTGAGTCATTTTATTTTGGCGCGTGCAACAAGGCTATTGTCTTTAATGATGAAAGCGCATATGCCTTTATTGGATGCGCTAAATGTATTAAGTCATGCTGAAGACCATCATCATTATGCAACAAGTTTTAAAAACATTGCTGCATCCATGTCACAAGGACTGGCTTTTCATGTGGCCATGAATCATGAGCCATTGTTTCCCGCGCAGATGGTCCATATGATTCGTATTGGTGAGGAATCTGCGACATTGGATGAGATGTTGGCATTGTTGGCATACCATGAAGAGCACGCATGGACAGACCAAATGGGCGTATTAGAGCAATGGTTAGGACCTGTGGTGATGATTTTTTTAGGTTTATTGATGGCGGGGCTGATTTTGGCTTTGTATTTACCCATCATACAAATGGGGGCATTATTTTAATGGCATTATTCATCAACATTTATTGGGTATTGATGGCGCTGGTGGTGGGCAGTTTTTTGAATGTGGTCATTCATCGGCTGCCGATGATGATTCAAGACCATCATGCGTCTCAAGATTATAATTTATGGTATCCCCGATCACACTGCCCCCAATGTAAAAAAACCATTGTGTGGTGGCAACTCATTCCATTATTGGGATTTTTCCTAATCAATCGGCGCTGCCACGAATGTCAAGAACCCATTTCTTGGCAATATCCACTGGTGGAATTAACGTCCGTGATTCTGGCACTATGCATCAAGATGCATTTTGGTTTAACCATTGAAGCCGGTGGCGCGTTGCTGCTGGTTTGGTATTTGATTGCGCTCTTTGTGATTGATTTAAAACATCAAGTATTACCCGATTGCCTGACTTTGGGCTTGTTGTGGATTGGGTTGTTGTTGAACACGCAAAACATCTTCACCACCCTTCCAGATGCTGTCATCAGTGCTGCGTTGGCATACAGCGTTTTATGGTTATTGATTCATGTTTATGCTTTAATCACCGGAAAAATCGGCATGGGCCATGGTGATTTCAAGTTGTTTGCCGCTCTTGCAGCTTGGTTTGGTCTTGAAAATTTACCCCTGATTTTACTGATATCATCATCAATTGGTGCAATAACTGGCTATATTTATCTGAAAAAGACCCAACAATCCAAAAACACTCCCATTCCATTTGGTCCATTTTTATGTATTTCTGGGGTTGTTGTATTATTTACATTGCATTAAATTTGATTTTGATTTAAAATTGAACGCAATTTAATTGTTATAGATACTCGACTTTAGCCATTTTTACTTAATCCGTTCGCCCTGAGTACCCTATATCCTTCGGATAAAATATCTGGAAAGAACAGTATTTTTTTAGATTTACTTCGATCCGTTCGTGGTGAGGAGGCGCGTAAATGTAGTTTGGAG
>CAISSD010000023.1 GCA_903887975.1 uncultured Legionellaceae bacterium
ATCATCATGCGTAGCGCTTCTTTTGGTGAATAAAAAAACGACGCACATCCCACATAAACCCATTCCAATAACTTAAAGACCCAATCAGGCATGCGCCACACCAATCGATGCCAAAACCATGCCGAACCTTGATAATCATTGATAAAAAATCGCCGCATCACCCTATTTAATGATTTAATTTCAAATAAATTAATCATTAATGCTTTTTTTTGCGTGTCTTGATGCATGCAAACATTGGGTTTGCACATCACCATCCAGGCATCGTCATCTTTACCCACCAAAGGCAAACCAAACTGTTTGGCTATTTTTTTTACCGTTTCTAAAGACACACCATAGCGACTCGCCACCTGACGAACGCGCCAAGTTGATACAAAAAATGAACGTTCTTCCAAGCGTTGTTTTAACTTGGGATTTAAATGCTCATAAATTTTTTGCATGTGCACCAACCCGGTTTCGCCACCCATCAAAGACGGCTTTAAACAACAAAACCCAATATAATTCGGAACATCCGGCGAATAATAATTTTCACTATGAAACCCACCCAAATACAAGGTACCACCGGTTTTATAAATGGCATTGGTGTGCAACACATAATTTAAATCACCAACAGGTACGCGCCCTTCTTCTGACATGAGCGCATCGGAAATACCCTTAAAAAAATCAAGACTTAACAAACTGTCTTCAAAATGATGTTCATTGGTAACCTCAAAGCCACGAAACAACACCGCGCCATATTGCGCAACATCTGCTTTAATTTCCGATGAAAAACGTGCTAAAAAGTTTTGTAAAAAATCAACACTTTTAGACTCTAAAGCCTCAATCACCAAAGGCAACTCCGATGCATCTGATGCCATTAGTCGTTCATCTGCACGTAAAAATCGCGTGATGACGCCTTCATAATGATGTTTCATTCATCCCCTCCATCACCGAATCAATCATCTCTATCACTGATTCCACACACACCAAATCCATGGTTTTATCGCCATGCGCATGGGTTCCCCAAACCATTGTTTCCCAAGTTTTGTTTAAAATCAATTCTACTGCTTGCGGATAATAATCCACCGCCAAATGTCGGTACGTATAAGGTCCTGAAACTTGAGCACTGGTGACCGCATGCAAGGCAATCACTGGCGTACCAACAGCCGCCGCCATATGAGAAGGGCCGGTATCCGGACATATCAATAAATCTGATTGAGCAATCAATGCCAACAATTGATTGGGCTTGGTTTGACCAATAAGATCATGAACCAATACCTCTTTGGTAATGGCCTTACCCAAGGTGCGATCAAAAAGCGACGGGCCGCCTGTTAAAATCACATGCGCATTCCATCGATGCTGCAAGTGCTTGATGATCGCAACATAGCGCGCAACATTCCAACTGCGTTCTGGTTTGCTCGCAGCAGGATTAATCAAGACCATGGGTGGCTTAAATCTCGACAAATACTCGTCTGCAAAAACCAATGCTTCTTCAGAAAGAGGCAAGTCCCAACGAACAACCGGCGTTGTAACGCCCAATGGTTCGGCAAACTTTAAAAAACCCTCTAAAGTATGATCGCGCCCCGGGGCAATGGTTTCATGAATAAACCAGCCATGCCCATCTTTAGCACGCAAAGCATCATAGCCAATTTTTCGCGTTGCCGAAATCAATCCATACAATAAATTAGCACGAAAACTAGCCTGCGTTGCCAACAACACATCAAAATGCCGACCTTTCATGAGCTTTTTGAATCGCCAATAATCCATCACGCTGTTGGGTTTGGGAATGACAATAAACTCAATCCCTTCCATCTCGGCGACCAGATCATAGGCCGGTCGTGAAATCACCCACGTTATTTTGGCTTCTGGAAAATAATCTTGCAACGTCCGCACCAAAGGCACCATCATCAACACATCACCAAGTGCTGACAAACGCACCAAACAAATGGAGCGGATCACCTTACTTATCTGCCAATATATATAGCGTTCCACAGTAAGGACACTTGATTTGACCGGTTTCCTCAATGGGCAAATAGACTTTAGGATGCGCATTCCAAAGCGTCATCGCATCACTGGGGCATGAAAGTGGTAATTGATTTTTTGAAATTATAATTTTTTGTGCGGCACAAGAGGGTTCTTGAGGGTTGTCTAACATGGTTATCCTAAATGGTTATGAACATCAATACCAAAATTATCTACCATTTTAAACCAAATCACCATGTTTTTAGAAGAGATTCAATGTCTTGTCGTGTTAAGCCGGTACTTTGCATCACCAACTCAATGGCTACACCATAATGCAGTAAATTTTTAGCAATCTTTATTTTTTCTTCCCTCTGGCCTTCGGCTTTACCTTCAGCCTTACCTTCATCATAACGACCATACAACGTCTTATCACGACTCACCTGATCCCAATAACTTTCATACAGATTAAGCTCACCAGGCGTGTAAGCCGATTCTTC
>CAISSD010000024.1 GCA_903887975.1 uncultured Legionellaceae bacterium
TCGAAGGCTGAGCCGTCAGATTTACAGTCTGATCCCTTTGACCGCTCGGGAACCCCTCCAAAAAGAAGGTTATTCTCTGTTAAGTTCAATTCAATGTCAAGGTATTTTCTAGATGTTCGTGCTTTTAATTCCATTCATCATTTTGGCGTCATATACCACCTTGAAAAATTTTGAGCCATATTCAGAGGATCCTTTACTGCACTCAGAATGATGTCAATGCACTGTGGGCATAGTTAAAGCATACTTATCGACAACCTGGGGCGTTACTCTTAGCTTCATTTTTGATTTTTAATGTTTCAACAGGCATGAAAATAGAACTTATTTCTGTGTATTTAAAGCCTGTTGGGCCATAGGATTGTTGTAGTTCGTCGTCATAATGCATGACATTATCAAAAGATCTTCGTAATTCAATTTCATTCATATGACTTTTAAATGCAGCCATGTTTTCAAAATACATGCCATCTCGTAACGTTTGATGCAGCATTAATAAATCAGTCGAGCATTTGTTGTATAAATTTTTAATTTTCTTAAGTGCCTCTCGATCCGATGTCGTATAATAATTTCTAATCCATATCGCAAGTAGTTCGCATTCGTTTGTTGGCAGGACTTCGGCTTTCTCTTCTTTTTTTATTTGACCTAAAAATACCCATGAATCCATGAAGAATAGCTTTTTTACATGGGCACTCAGTGCTTTTTCAATTGCCATACCGGTGATGTATTGTGACTTTACAGTCCGAATGGTTAAATCATAATCAATATTGATCACACCCAATCCATAAACCATCTTGGGCACTTCTCGTAATTGATGGGTTTGATTGTTTACAAAGTTTATCGCTGCGTAGCCGCAATTGTGTGGCATCAAGAATCGATGTTCATCAAAAAAATCGCGTACATGTTGAATGATGTCTTTTCTATCATCAAAAAAATAAAAATCGATTTTTTGATGTGGCCCTACTTTTGCAGCAAGATAATGCATGAACATATAATGTGTTAAAATCTTCATTTCATCTGAAAATCCATCTTCTAGTGGCCTATAAACTTCACCGTCTTCGTCCCACTCGGCAAGTATAATTTCTTCTTGATTGCGATTTCTTATTTTAAGTTTATATTTTTTGCGATTTGATTTTATGTTTTCATAAACCTTAGAATCCATATGGTTTAACGTATATCCGGGACATAGATTATTTAATACATCACCCATAAGTAATGGAATAAAATGAATGTTTGGGGTTTTTTTGAATAGTTTTCGTATAATTATAGACTGTCTTAGCTTATCCATAAATTCTTGACCCAGGATGCTACAGCTAACCAGCTGCCCCTCGTGTGCATCTTCTAGTCGTTTGCAGTTATGGTAATCATTAGCAACATCTTGGCGCAAAGACATAATCCCGACATAAATACGGTCGTATACATCACTTGATGTCAGCGTGGAGATAACATTTCGAATTAAATTGGTTCTTGCTTCTGGTGTATCCGTGCAACCATCAAAATCCAAACCTAAAAATAATGTATTTGCTTTTTGATTCAACATGAACACCCAACCACACTTTTGTTAAAATGGATTTGGATGTTACACTTTGTTTCTTAAGTAAATATTAATTGCAGTGTTTCTGGCAAAAAAAAACCACCACAAACGTGGTGGTTTTCTCGAACAACCAACAACTTATGCAACGTTGCCAAGCCATTTCATACCAAAGTACACACCTTGCAATCCAAAGTTAGACTCTGAAGTGACTGGGTAGTTGCTATTCAAATCACTTGTTTCATAAGCATGACCTTGGAAGTAGTTGATCCACATCCAACCAGCATCAAATGTCAAATCGCCTTGCGCCATAGCGTAGGTGTATTTGATACCCAATTTAGCATCTAACTCAGGTACGATTGATGTGTATGAACCACTGTTGGAGAAGTTGTATGTAACGTCTGTTGGTGAAGTGTAAGTGTCCGTAAACCCTTTGCTACCAACCAACAACGCTGCAGCAGCATTGGCATAAATTGCTAAGCCATTGCCCCAACCGTAGTCAAGATCTGCACCCAAACGTGGTCCAAAGCCGTTGTATGTGCCATTGATGTCTTGAGTATAACCAGCACCAATTGTTTCAAACGCTGTGCCAGTTGCA
>CAISSD010000025.1 GCA_903887975.1 uncultured Legionellaceae bacterium
AACACACTTTCAACCTTTTGCGCTCTATCCGAGCAAATTTGTGAAATATGCAAAAGCCCATCTTTTCCAGGAAGTAAATTGATAAACGCGCCAAAATCAACGATTTTATTCACTTTTCCCCGATAAGTTTGACCCACTTCAACTTCGGCAACCAAGGCTTTGATTTGACGCTGCGCTTCATCCAAGGCATCCAAATTGGGTGAGAACAATTGTACCAATCCGGTATCATCAATATCAATAGAAACACCAGTGCTTTCAATAAGTCCCTTGATGGTCGCGCCACCTTTACCAATAACGGTTCGAATTTTATCTTCCGCAACCTTCATGGTGATGATTCTTGGTGCATGTGCTGAAAGCTCAACCCGATGCTCCGACAACGAACCATGCATCACGCCCAAAATATGTTGCCGGCCAAGACGCGCTTGTTCTAGTGCCTGCTCCATAATGGCACGCGTAATGCCTTTGATTTTAATGTCCATTTGCAATGCAGTAATGCCTTTTTCGGTTCCGGCAACCTTAAAGTCCATATCGCCCAAGTGATCTTCATCACCCAAAATATCTGTTAAAACCGCAAAGCGCTCGCCTTCTTTGATCAAACCCATGGCAACCCCGGCGACTGGCGCTTTTAAAGGAACGCCCGCATCCATCAACGCCAAGCTGGCGCCACAAACCGTTGCCATGGAACTAGAGCCATTGGATTCGGTGATTTCAGAAACAACACGAAGCACGTATGGAAATTCACTGGCATTGGGCAAAACCGCCGCAAGACTTCGTCGCGCCAAACGACCATGACCAATTTCTCGTCGTTTAGGACTTCCGACCATACCGGTTTCACCAACAGAATAAGGTGGAAAGTTGTAATGCAACATGAATCGATCGCGTAGCTCACCATCTAGTCGATCCAACATCTGTGCATCACGATCGCTACCCAATGTTGCCGTCACAATGGCTTGTGTTTCCCCACGCGTGAACAATGCCGAACCATGTGCTCGATTTAAAAGTCCCGTGCGAATGACAATGGGTCGAACGGTTTGTTGATCGCGTCCATCAATACGGGGCTCACCATCCAAAATGCGTTGTCGCACCAAATTTTTTTCCAAATCACTAATGGTGTCTTTAATTTTTGATTCATCCAAAAGAGGATCTTCTTGCTTTAATGTTTGTACAATAGAAGTACGTACTTCATCCAAACGTTCATAACGCTTGGATTTATCTTTAATGGCATAAGCTTCGGTCAATACAGCACGTGCCAATTCATCAACTTTGGCAGCCAAGGTCGAACACGATTCCCCAGCCACCCAATTCCATTCTGGTTTTGAAACCTCACGCGCCAAATCTTTAATGCCCTGAATCACGGAGCTCATCATCTCATGACCAAACAACACCGCGCCCAACATGACATCTTCACTCAACTCATGCGCTTCAGATTCCACCATCAAAATGGCATCATCAGTTCCTGCAACAACCAAATCCAGAGCCGAATTTTTGAGTGCGGCGGGACCAGGATTGAGCAAATAAATTCCATCTTGATAACCAACGCGTGCAGCACCAATGGGTCCATGAAAAGGAATACCCGAAATCGCCAATGCCGCCGAGGCACCAATCATGGCCACAATGTCGGCTGAAATTTCTGGATCCAATGACATCACCGTTGCAATCACTTGAATTTCATTGAGAAAACCTTCAGGAAACAAAGGTCTTAAAGGTCTATCAATCAAGCGTGAAACCAGTGTTTCATGCTCACTGGGTCGACCTTCACGTTTGTTATAACCACCAGGAATTTTACCAGCGGCGTACGTTTTTTCTTGATAATTGACGGTTAAAGGAAAAAAATGGTTGTTTTCAGCACCGGTTTTTTTACCAACCACCGTGACCAACACTTGTGTGCCACCCATCGATGCAAAAACAGCACCATCGGCTTGTCGTGCTATTTCTCCTGTCTCAAGAGTTAAGGTATGTGTTCCAAATTGGATTTCTTTTGTGTGTTTCATGCTATTGTGTCCTTCGAAACAAACAAGGCGCATAATATTTGCGCCTTGTTTGATGTGTTTTTAGAAAAAAATGGGGGTGCAATCAATACGAATCTCTTAATCCTAGTGATTGAATCAATTTGGAATATCGAGAACCATCATTGTGCTTCAAATATTTTAACAATTTGCGACGTTTATTCACCAAAGATTGCAAACCACGACGAGAATGAAAATCTTTTTTGTGCATTTTAAAGTGTTCGGTTAAGTACTGAATACGGTTGGTCATCAGCGACACTTGAACTTCAGGTGAACCGGTATCTTTGTCGGCTTGTTTGAATTCATTGATAATTGCTGCTTTTTGATCGCTCGTTAGCGTCATCGGTATACTCCTGAATATTTTAGTTACCCGTTGATGAGGTACAAAACTTTGATTTAGTTTTTGATTTTAACAAAACGATACTTAAGATACAAGACTATTTTTCACCGTGCACAACCGAACCGCTTTAAGCACCCCTTCGTCTTCATGAGCGCCCACACCAATAAGCTTACCATTGGCATCATACAATCGAATAAGCCCCAAAGCGCCAGAAAATTCAGCAATAACTTGACCCTGTTGCAAAGCAATCACTTCCGGTGTTGTAAGCGTTACAACCGGCAAATGCGACAACATACAATCCGCCGGCCTCAAAGACAGCATTCGCTCTTCCAAACACATGTCTGAAAGAGCCTCTAAATCCACCATCGCATGCTGTTCAAATCCGGCGGTATACACCCGATGCAAAGCACCAACATGCGCACCAACACCCAAAACATCGCCAATGTCTTCAATCAAATTTCGAATATAAGTCCCTTTACTACACGCCACCCTAACGCGAAATGAAACGCCATCAAATGATTGTAATTCCAAAACATGAATCATGACTTCGCGAGATTTTCTCGGTACCTCAATGCCCTGACGCGCATAATAATAAAGTGGTTTCCCCTCATGCTTTAAAGCCGAATACATTGATGGGGTTTGTGTGATTTTTCCCTCAAATTGCCGAAGTGCTGCGGCTAACTGGTGTGGTGTAATGTTGAATGAGGACATACTGGACACTACCTCACCCAAAGCATCACTGGTGGTGGTTTTAATGCCTAAAACACCCGTGGCTTCATAACATTTATCTGCATCCAACAAAAACCGGCAAAATTTTGTCGCCTCACCCAAACAAATCGGCAACATACCCGTTGCAAGTGGATCAAGCGTTCCGGCATGACCCGCTTTTTTAGCAAAAAAAAGTTTTTGCACGCGCTTTAGCACCGCATTGGAGGTCACGCCCTGAGGTTTATCAATCAAAAGCACGCCATCAACATCAAACTTTTCAGGCATCATTCAACTTGTCAATAAGACGACTTAATTTTTCACCATATTCGATGGATTCATCATACACAAAATGTAATTGTGGAACGGTTCTGATGGTTAAACTTCGGGACAATGCCGTTCGCAAATATTTAGCCGATGCATTCAACAGCACCACCACTTCAGCTTGATTGGCGTTGATTGCGGTAAAATAAACTTTAGCATGCCCTAAATCGCGCGTGACCGTCACTTGCGAGATGGTCACAAAGCCTGGAAGACGTGGATCTTTAATTTCTTGCTGGATGATGTGCGCTAATTTACGCTGGATCATCTCAGCAATTCTATCGGTTCGCTTAAATGGTGTCGTCATAATTGCCGCTTGATTTCAATGGTTTCAAAGACTTCAATCAAATCTCCAGCCTTCACATCATTGTAATTTTTAACCCCAACGCCACACTCAAAACCTTGACGCACTTCAGAAGCATCTTCTTTAAAGCGGCGCAAGGATTCCAATGTTCCCTCGTAAATCACCACGTTATCACGCAACACACGGATGGGGTTATTGCGTTTAATCACTCCTTCGGTCACCATACAACCAGCAATGGCACCAAGTTTTGGTGAGCGAAACACATCACGAACCTCAGCAATACCTAAAATTTCTTCTTTAAATTGCGGTGCCAATAGGCCTGTCAAAGCACCTTTCACTTGATCAACAATGTCATAAATCACACTGTAATAATGCAGCGACACCCCTTCTGCCTCAACCAGTCGCTTCGCCCCAGAGTCTGCACGAACATTAAAACCAATCATCAATGCATTCGATGCAATCGCCAGATGAACATCTGATTCGGTGATACCACCCACCCCACTGGCAATAATGGCGACTCGAACCTCGTCATTGGACAATTTAATCAAAGCATCCGCAATGGCTTCAACCGAACCTTGCATATCTGCTTTCAAAACAACATTCAAAACTTTTAGCTCGGCACTGGCCATATTCTCCATCATGCCTTCCAATGAAGTCTTTTGTCGTCTAGCCAATTTAACATCTCTAAATTTTCCTTGACGAAACAATGCAACTTCTCGAGCTCTTTTTTCATCGGGCACAACAATGGCATCATCACCAGCATGAGGAATGGCAGACAACCCCAAAACTTCAACAGGCATTGAAGGACCAGCACTGTCAACTGGACGGCCATCATCACCAACAAGCGCTCGAATACGTCCGTATTGAAGACCGGCCAGTAAAATATCGCCTCGTTTCAACGTACCACTTTGTATCAAAACACTGGCAACTGGTCCTCGACCTTTATCCAAACGCGATTCAATCACCACGCCTTTGGCCGCACCATCAATCGGCGCTCGCAATTCCAATACTTCCGATTGCAACAAAATTCCATCCAATAGCGCATCAACTCCTTCACCTGTTTTGGCAGAAATATTCACAAACATGGTATCGCCACCCCAAGCTTCTGGAATAACTTCATAAGAAGATAACTCGTTCATGACTCTATCGGGATCCGCACCTGGTTTATCCATTTTATTCACCGCAACAATCATCGGTACTTTAGCCGCTTTTGCATGTTGAACCGCTTCGATGGTTTGTGGTTTAACACCATCATCGCCTGCAACAATCAACACCACAATATCAGTCACCTTCGCACCACGCGCCCGCATGGCTGTAAATGCCGCATGTCCTGGGGTATCCAAAAAGGTAATACTACCTTTGGGTGTATCCACATGATAGGCACCAATGTGTTGTGTAATACCACCTGCTTCACCTGCGGCAACTTTGGTGGTACGAATGTAATCCAACAACGAGGTTTTACCATGATCAACATGACCCATAATGGTCACAACTGGTGCACGCACAATTTCAGCACCACCTTTACTCAAAGCCTCATCCAAATTGACTTCGATGGCGTTGTCTTTAAGCATTTTTGTGGTATGACCCATTTCTTCAACGACAATCACCGCGGTTTCTTGATCAATCACCTGATTGATGGTGGCCATGGCCCCCATCGTCATCATCACTTTAATGACTTCAGCTGCTTTGACCGACATGCGTTTTGCAAGTTCTGCCACAGTGATGGTTTCAGGAATCAAAATTTCTCGAATCACAGGGGTTGTTGGCTTGGCAAAACCATGGGTCAACGCTTCTTCAGCTTCGCGATATTTTTCCGATTTTTCATTGTTTTTACGTTTTTTGGATTTAAAGCGCTTACCATGAGCCGAACCATCAGCATCGCCATCATCTCGAACCGCCGTTTCATATTTTGATTTTTTCTTACCTTTTTTAAAATCAGATTTGGCTTTTTCAGGCTCTTCAGATTCAACACGCTTCTTTTTGACGGGTCGTTCTTGTTTTGATTCGATTAATTCAGGCGATTCAGGGACCACCGGTACTTCGGTCAATACATCAGGAGTATCGATAACATCCTCAACCACAGCGTCTGATTGCGCTTGGTTTTCTTGGCTTACTTCTGTGGCTACATCTTCGGCCAATAACACATTTTCTGTTGAAACTTCATCAAGAATAACCTCATTGGGTTCATCCAATGGCTCTGGTATGGTTTCGACTGGTTTTCCTAAATCCGTGCGTTTCATGTAGGTTCTTTTTTTACGAACCTCAATGTTCACCACTTTTCCCCGGTGTGCATCTTGACCCAGCGTCACTTGCGAAACACTTTTTCGTTTTAATACAATCCTGCCGGATGTGGCGGCAAGCCCACCATCTGAACCACTTTTAAGATGCGTCAGCAATGTTCGTTTTTGATCTTCATTAATTAATTGATCTTCTGTTGTAAT
>CAISSD010000026.1 GCA_903887975.1 uncultured Legionellaceae bacterium
ATTATATTAGCTTGTTGTATATTCCAGCACACGCCCCTTATGATTTATGGCAGCAAGAAGTCAAACACGGCTTAAAGCTTTATGTCAAACGGGTGTTCATTATGGATGATGCGGCACAATTTTTACCGCGATATCTTCGTTTTGTCAAAGGTATTGTGGATGCCAGTGATTTGCCGTTGAATGTTTCTCGAGAATTGTTACAAGACAACAAGCGGGTTGAAAGCATTCGTGCGGCCTGTACCAAACGTATTTTGTCTTTGCTTGAAAAAATGAGCACACAAGATGTAGAAACCTATCAAAAGTTTTGGAAAGAATTTGGTTTGGTTTTAAAAGAAGGCACCATTGAAGATTTTGCCAATCGTGATGCCATTGCTAGTCTTTTGCGTTTTGCAACCACCAAGAATGATTCAGAGCAACAAACCGTTTCATTGGCTGATTATGTTGCGCGCATGCAAGAAGGCCAAGATAAAATTTATTACATTACCGCCTCAAGCTACAATGCAGCAAAATACAGCCCTCATTTGGAGTTGTTCAACAAAAAAGGCATTGAAGTTCTTTTGTTAAGCGATCGGGTTGATGAATGGATGGTTGGTCATCTGAATGAATTTGATGGTAAGAAACTTCAATCCATTGCCAAAGGAAAGTTGGACATTGAAGATGAAAACAAAGCTGAAATTGAAGCAAAAGAAAAAGATTTTGCACCGGTATTAAAGCAAATCAAAGACGTTTTGGGTGAGCGTATTAAAGAAGTTCATTTGACCAATCGCCTGACGGATTCCCCTGCGTGTGTGGTGGCCGATGAATCTGATATGGGCTTTGAGATGCAGCGGATTTTGCAGGCTGCAGGTCAAGGAATGGCAGGGGCAGTTAAGCCTATTTTTGAAATCAATCCCGAGCATGAGTTGATTAAGCAATTGCATGATGTTCAAGATGATGCGCTTTTTGCCCAATGGGTGGACGTGTTGTTTGAACAGTCATTATTGGCTGAAGGGGGGCAACTGGAAAACCCATCAGATTTTGTTAAAAAAATTAATGCATTGTTCATGAGGCATCATTGAAAAAACAAGATTTTTATTTTGATTTACCACATGATTTGATTGCGCAATATCCATTGCCCAATCGACGTGACTCTCGATTGCTGCATTTTGCCCGTCAAACGGGTGTTGTGCAGCATCATCGTTTTGAGCAATTGGCTGATTTGTTGTTGCCTGGCGATTTATTGATCATGAATGATTCCCGTGTTGTGCCTGCGCGTTTTTATGGGATTAAATCCAGCGGTGGTCGTGTTGAGTTTTTGGTAGAGCGCATCATTGATGATCATCAATTTTGGGCGCACATCAGGGCCAGTAAAGCACCAAAACCTGGAAGTGACATTCATGTTGGTGATTTTCAAATCACGGTTCTTGAAAAAAAAGATGCTGTATATCGCTGTGTTGTGGACAAAAGTCTTCAAACGTTGTTGGATACAGAAGGTCATATTCCCTTACCACCCTACATTGAGCGCGGTGATGAAACGTTGGATTTGGAGCGTTATCAAACCATTTATGCACGCCACAAAGGTTCAGTTGCTGCACCCACTGCGGGTCTTCATTTTGATGATGTTGTGATGACTTGTTTGGGTGAGAAGGGTATTGATGTGGCTTATGTCACCCTTCATGTGGGCGCGGGTACGTTTCAACCTGTTCGCGTCGATGATGTTCAGCAGCATAAAATGCATTCAGAAGTGTATTCGGTATCACAACGTTTGTGTGATGCGGTTGCCAAAACACGGGAGCGAAATGGTCGCGTGATTGCGGTGGGCACAACCGCCATGCGATGTCTTGAGAGTGCTGCACGAGATGGGGTGTTAAAGCCGATTGCAGGCGAGACAGATATTTTTATTCTTCCGGGTTATCAATTCAAGGTTTGTGACGGATTGTTGACCAATTTTCACTTGCCAGAATCGACATTACTGATGTTGGTGAGCGCGTTTATCGGCCATGATAGGGCCATGAGCTTATATCAAGAAGCCATCCAAGAACGGTATCGATTTTTTAGTTATGGCGATGTCAGTTTGTTATTGTGAGGATTTATAGTGATTTGGGTACCCATTTTAACGACCAAAGCGGGCAGTTGCTTAACGGTTGCCAATTGGCAAGAACAAGGTGTTCATGTGGCGATGTTTCGCCTTGCTGATTTATTAATCAAGCCGGGTTGGGATGTCCTTCGTCACTATGATTCGTTGGCTTCTTTTTGGGGGTGGCCGGGTGAGGTTTTGTTGGATGACACCATGGAGAAGCAAAATTCGGCGGGTGATTATGTTTTGGTCTCGCCTTTTGATGGTGCCAAATCAACCTATTCACCGCATTTTATTCAGCAATGCATCATTCATCTAAAACCGCAGGATGCGCGTCTTTATGTGGCTTCTGATGCACCGGCGCAAGATGGGTATGATGGACGCGTTTATTTTGGCAATATGACTTTGGACATCACTGATGGTGCGTATGAGCACTCTTTTGAGCCGTTGGCTGTGGATTGTGGCTGTTCAACGTGTGGCGAAGGCTTTACCCGTGCTTACTTGCATCATTTATACCAACACACACCAAATTTGTGTCAACGCTATTTGATTCAACATAATGTTTGGCAGAGGATTCATCGATCATGAGTACAATCACCAACGACATTCATTTGGCTTTAGCGCGATTAAAAAATGACGACATCGTGGCGATTCCCACAGAAACGGTTTATGGCTTGGCGGGCAGTGTGGTCTCTGGTGTTGCCATTAGAAAAGTATATGCAACAAAACATAGACCCACGAATCATCCTTTAATCATGCATGTTGCGGCCCAATGGGATTTGTCTCAATGGGTTTCATACATCCCTGATTATGCTTACACATTAATGGAGGCGTTTTGGCCTGGCCCTTTGACGTTGATTTTTCCTTTGAAACCGGGTTCGGTTAATCCCTTGGTGACTGGTGGACAAAATACAATCGCCATTCGTGCGCCAAATCATGTTTTGGCACAAGAATTGCTTTTGCAGTTAGGCCAGCCTTTGGCGGCACCTTCTGCCAATCCTTATGGAAAAATAAGCCCAACCACTGCAGAGCATGTACAACATAGTTTTCCTAATGATGATTTTCTCATTTTGCAGGGAGGGCGTTGTGCGATTGGGTTGGAATCCACCATTGTGAGTGCGTTGGATAGACAAAAATATCAAATACTTCGTCAAGGTGTGATTGATGCGAGTCATATTGCAGCAAAGATTGCATCGCCTTGTAAGACCGACGAAACCGATATACGTGTACCCGGTGCCATGCTTTATCATTATCAGCCAGAAAAAAAGTTGTATTATTTTAATGATCGACAAGCAATCGAATATTTTTTGAGTGGCCATCAAAAAATTCCTTATGTGTTCACCTTTTCAAAAAAATATCATGATGCGAGCGTCTTAAGTTATCAATTCTCTGAGCAAAGTGATGATGCTGCGTATGAGTTTTATTATCGTTTAAGAATTGCCGATGAATCCACTGCAGATGTCATTTTGATGGAATTACCGGCAAAAACGGATCGCTGGATGGCGCTTCGTGAAAAAATAGTCAAGGCAGGAAGACCAATGAATTAATTGATTGATGAAGTCCACGAGGTATGCTTATGAAAAATTTTAATTTGATACCAGGAATAAATATGATTCCTAAGGATCAGTTGAAAGAATTTTTTAATACCAAAGAGGGTGAAGTTTTAGCGGCCATCTTGGCACCACGAGATGAACCCATCTTGAGTTCAGATTCGTTTTCACAGCGAAGTTGTCGCACAAGAAAAAATAACGAAATCATTCAAAACAATTTAAAACAAACCAAAACATTGCTGCCTTTAAATTTGCTAATTCATAAAGCCATGTTGAATGAGTTTATCATGGGTTTTTCTTTTTTGGATGAAGCATTGCAAAAAACACTCATTGAAAAAAATTTTACCGCACGGTTTTATGACGCTTATTGGATTCAAAAAGCGTCACTTGAGCCATGCATTGAAGCTTGGATGCAATCATTTAAAGATGATGAAGATACTCAAGCAATTTGGCTTCAATTCAAACAAAGGCGAGATGCTTTTGGTCGCCATCTCAAAAGACAATTTGGATTTCTTTTAGAAAAAAATACACCCGAATCTTTGTTATTAAATATGGGTAAAGATTTGTATGACTCTGATAAAAATAAAGAAGAAAAAATAAAGCTATTAGAAAATAAATTTGAAACATATCTTGCTCAATATCCTCAGTATCAAACCAAAGAAATTTTTCCAGATTTTTCCTCCAGCATGACCTATTTGGTCAATATGGTTCTGGGAGGCTCTCAAGAGGATTTGATTAAAGTCAAGGAATATGGCGATCGGATTGCGGATGTGCATATGGCATTTCAAATTTTTGGGCTTAGAGAGCGCTCAGGTTGGATTTTGGATAATATTGATTTGTATAATTATGCACGATATGCTGAGGATGTTCGTACATTTGTCATGTTAATGCATACGTTTCTTAATCCCATGCATTCGTTTATCCGTGAATATGTACAAATTGCAAAATATGAAAAAAATACATGGAGTTTGCTTTTTCGAGCCATTATGCCCATTGTCATTATGACTTGTGTCTTGGTTTTTTCTTTTTCATTGATTGTGCCATTTGCCATGCATTCACTCATAGAAATGATGATGCTGATTCCTGCTCTTTATTTTGGCATGGTGGTTGCAAGTATTTATGTCGACTTTAAAAATATTCTTTATGATTTTATGATCAACCATATTTATGGTGGTGTTTATGGTTGCCCTCAGTTTAAAGTGAATGATAGGACAAGAATGGCCTTTGATGATGATGAACATCTTGCTCAAATGGTCCATGATTATTACATTGCGAACTTAAAAGAATGCGATGATATAAACAATCAGTTATTTAAACAATTTGAACAGGGATTATTGGGCGAAAAAGGATTAAAATACCGCAATGAAATGATTGAGCGTAAATCCAAATTATTGATTGAATGGTATGACATTCATGAAAATAATTTATTGCCAGTGGATCAGATAAAAAACATGGTGGCTGAGCGGTTGAATCAAGAGGGCTGTCGTGCTTATGAAGCCATTCGAAGTGAGCATCGTGATTATATTGATAAAACAGTGGATGCACTTCAGCGGCATTTAAAGCAATCTGAGCATCCCATCACAAAATGGTCTTTGTTTAAACCCAAAAGCAATTTGGAACTGGATCTCTTAAAACAAAAATGTGAGTGGCATCAGAAAAGAATAGAATCGGTTGAATCATTACAACATGTATTTTCTACGGCATCGGTGTAATCATCTTGGGGGTTGAATTTTCTTGTGGTAGATGCTAGTTTCTCTGTGCGTGGGAAAAGCTTAATCATCTATTTAAGGAGTATTTCGTGAAATTAGCAAATGCGATCATAACCAGTGCCTTGTTAACGGCCATGGCAGCACCTGTTGCTTTGGCGGCAGATGGATTTTCAGCGGCACAAACTGAAAATATTCAAAAAATTGTGCATGATTATTTGGTACAACATCCACAAGTTTTGTTGGAAGCCTCAGCCGTGTTGCAAAAACAGCAACAAGAAGAAATGCAAACTGCAGCAAAATCAACCATCATGCAGCACGCTTCGGAATTATTGGATGGTGGCATGACGGTGGTGGGTAACCCTAATGGCCATGTAACATTGGTTGAGTTTTTTGATTACCAATGTGGGCACTGCAAACAAATGAGTCCTATTGTTCATGAATTAATAAAATCAAATCCAGATTTGCGTGTGGTTTACAAAGAGTTCCCCATTTTTGGTAAGAGCTCAGAATTTGCATCCAAAGCCGCATTGGCAGCAGCCAAGCAAGGCAAGTACACCCACATGCAAAATGCTTTGTTTGCCATTAAAGAACATTATGATGAAAAAGTGGTTTTGGAAACGGCAAAATCATTGGGCTTAAATGCCACTCAATTGAAAAAAGACATGGACAGTCCAGAGATGAGCAACATTCTAAAACAAAATCGTCAATTGGCCGAGCAAATGAAATTGATGGGCACGCCAGCATTCATTGTGATTGCAACCAGTAATGGAAAAATCAAACCAGGTACAGAGCCTGCTTTGATTCCAGGTGGTGCAAGTCTTGATACATTGAAAGAACTGATTAAAAAAACTCAAGGTTAAGATGTGGTGATGAAAAAACCCGCGACGTTTCAAGACATTATTTTAGCCCTGCAGCAATTTTGGGCTTCAAAAGGATGTGCCATTCTTCAACCATTGGATATGGAAGTTGGCGCGGGTACGTTTCATCCTGCAACATTTTTGCGCGCGATTGGGCCTGAGCCTTGGTGGGCTGCTTATGTTCAACCCTCCAGACGACCATGTGATGGTCGATATGGCGAAAATCCCAATCGGGTGCAACATTACTATCAATTTCAAGTGGTGTTAAAGCCATCGCCCATCGATATTCAAGAATTGTATCTTGATTCTTTGCGCGCATTGGGTGTTGATCCGTTGGTGGATGACATTCGCTTTGTGGAAGACAATTGGGAGTCGCCAACCCTTGGTGCTTGGGGTTTGGGTTGGGAAGTTTGGCAAAATGGTATGGAAGTGTCTCAGTTTACCTATTTTCAGCAAGTTGGGGGCCTTTCATGTAAACCGGTCACTGGTGAGCTGACTTATGGTCTTGAGCGTTTGGCCTTGTATATTTTGGATGTGGACAATATTTTTGATTTGCCTTGGAGTCATACGCCTTATGGACTGATGACCTATGGTGATGTTTTCCATCAAAATGAAGTCGAGATGTCGACGTATCATTTTGAACAGGCCAATACAGCAATGCTTTTTCAACAATTTGATGCTTATGAACAAGAAGCCATGCGTTTGGTTGATGTGCAATTACCACTGCCAGCTTACGAGCACATCATCAAGGCATCGCATGTGTTTAATATTTTGGATGCCCGGCATGCGCTATCGGTGACCGAGCGACAACGTTATATTTTACGGGTACGACAATTGTCTCGTGCTGTGGCCGAGGCTTATTATAAGGCGCGAGAAGCACTGGGTTTTCCGATGATGAAGGGTGTTTCTGATGTCACGTGATTTTTTATTGGAATTGGGGGTGGAGGAACTGCCATCAGGTTCGGTATTGCCGCTTGCTGATGCACTGGCATTGGGCTTAACAGAAGCCCTAAGTGCGGCCAAAATTACCCATGGGGTGGTGCATCGTTTTGCAGCGCCAAGGCGTTTGGCGGTTTTGATTGAACATGTTGCGTTGCACGCATTACCCCAATCCATCGAAAAACGCGGCCCTGCTGTTCAACACCGTGAAGAAGACTTGAAAACACCCAGTGAGGCATTAAAAGGCTTCGCGCGCAGTGTTGGGGTTTCAATAGATCAATTAACGCAAATCAATACGCCAAAAGGCTCGTGGTGGGCTTATCAATGTGTACAAGAGGGGTTGCCCACAGAGCGTTGTTTAAGCACCATCATCCCGCGTGTCATCTTGGGATTACCGGTGATGAAACCCATGCGCTGGGGTATTGAAGCCGCCTCATTTGTGCGGCCCTTGCATTGGTTGGTGGCTCTTTGGGGTCGTGATGTTGTGGCATGTCATGTTTTGGGGGTTTCATCGGGTTCGGCAACACGTGGGCACCGATTTCATCATCCTAATGATGCATTGATTCAAGCACCCGAAGATTATTGCGAAACGCTGATGAAGGCAAAAGTTCTTGTGGATTTTGAAGCACGGCGAGCACGGATCACCACACAAATTGATGATTTGGTGACGCCACTGGGTTTTAAAGCTTTGGTTCCTGATGATTTATTGAATGAAGTCACATCAATTGTTGAGTGGCCACAGGCCTTGATGGTTGGGTTTGATGCGCGATTTTTGGACGTCCCTCCCGAAGCATTAATTGTCTCCATGCAGTCGCATCAAAAGTGTTTTGCATTGACCGATCAAAACGATCAATTGGTGCCTTATTTTATAACCATTGCCAATATAGAAAGTCTTGATCCTCAAAAAGTGATTGCAGGAAATGCAAAAGTCATGAATGCCAGGCTGAGTGATGCCGCATTTTTCTATCAACAAGACCGAAAAAAAGCGTTGGTGGATTA
>CAISSD010000027.1 GCA_903887975.1 uncultured Legionellaceae bacterium
AAATTAAAAATTGCCGTTTTTTATGTTGATCCACCAAAACACGCAATACGGGAAACAACTCTGGACGACGTTGAATTTCATCAATCACGATGAGTCCTTCAAGCGATTCCAACGCCAACATGGGCTCTTGAAGCATCGCCAAATGGACTGGATTTTCTAAGTCAAAATAATAAACCGTTTGTGTTTGTGTCTTTAAAAATTGTTGAGCCAATGTTGTTTTGCCGCATTGTCTTGGACCCAATAACGCCACAACAGGGTTCACTAAGAATCGATTTTGAATTTGTGCTAGATAATAAGATCGTTCCATCATCAATAATCACATTGATCTAAGAATAATGTACAGTATATCATGAAACTTGAGCATCACACACTCAACTTTCATAGATTAATCTTGCATTCGTGCCCGAATACGATGCATGGCTTGACTGTGTAACTGCGAAACTCTAGATTCCGTAACATCCAAAACATCACCAATTTCTTTTAAATTCAAATCATGCTCATAATACAAGGACAACACCAAACGCTCTTTTTGGGGCAAGCCACTGATGATGTGTTTTAAATGGGTTTTCATATCCGCGTGCAAAGCATAAACATGCGGCTCGGTGCTGCGCTGCTCATCTTTAAACGAATCTTCACTCATGCCCAAATCATCAAATCCATACAAATGAGCGCCGTTGGCATCATTGAGCATGTCGTAATATTGTGCCAAATCCACACCCAATTCAGCGGCAACCTCTTGATCTTTGGCATCACGACCCAAACGATTTTCAACCGCTTTAACCGCAGCAGAAATGGTTCTTGATTGTCGATACACCGAGCGAGGAACCCAATCGTTTCGACGAACCTCATCCAACATACTGCCATGAATTCGAATACCGGCATAAGTTTCAAATGAAGCACCTTTGGTGCTGTCATAATTTTTGAATGCATCCAACAACCCTTCCATACCGGCTTGAATCAGATCATCCAGTTGTACGGACTTGGGCAAGCGCGCCATCAAATGATGCGCAATCCGCTTCACAATGATGGCATGTGTTTTGACCAATGTAGCCTGTAACTCTTTATTGGTAATCAAAACATCCACAATGCGCTCCCAAGATGAGAATCAAACTACATTATTGAGCAGGAGCAGGAGCTTCTTCAGCAGGAGCAGCAGCTGGAGCTGGGGCTGCTTCTTCAGTAGCAGGTTGTGTTGCTGGAGCAGCAGTTTCTGTTGATTCTGTAGCTTCCATTGGTTTTGGGGTTTCTTGACCACAAGCAACCAAAAAAACAGCGGTCAAACACGTCATTACCGCAAGGCTTAATTTTTTCATCTTATTCTCCATGGTTTTTATAATTATTATGAACGTACTATTTTAGTCTAGCAAAAATTTCTCCGAAAGA
The DNA here is from genome assembly GCA_903887975.1 of uncultured Legionellaceae bacterium. Lineage (GTDB taxonomy): Bacteria > Pseudomonadota > Gammaproteobacteria > Legionellales > Legionellaceae > CAISSD01. The sequence goes on from CAISSD010000027.1 coordinate 1,384, forward strand.
AAGGCGTTTTGAAATAAAATTTGTTAGAATACGTCATAATTTAACATCAAATCCCCAACATGACCACCCAACACACCCCAATGATGCAACAATACTTAAGCATTAAAGCCGAATATCCCGAGATGCTACTGCTTTATCGCATGGGTGATTTTTACGAACTTTTTTTTGATGACGCCAAAATTGCTGCCGAACTTTTGGACTTAACCCTCACGCATCGTGGTCAATCTGCTGGCAAACCCATTCCCATGGCAGGGGTGCCGCATCATGCGGTTGAAAATTATCTGGCTCGCTTAATAAAAAAAGGCCAATCCATTGCGGTTTGCGAACAAATAGGTGCCCCAGGTTTGGGAAAAGGTCCCATGGAGCGCCAAGTTGTTCGCATCATTACACCAGGAACCGTGACCGACGAAGCCTTGCTGGATGCAAAAAAAGATGCCATTTTAGCCGCCGTTTTTCAAGATAAAAAAACTCAAGGAATGGCTTGGGTTGATTTAAGCTCGGGACGTTTCCACGCCACCGCCCTATCCAATCCAACCGAGTGCATGAACGAACTCAAACGGCTTCAACCCGCTGAATTGTTGCTACAAGAGCATGCCAAATTCAATCTCTCCTGCCCAACAAAACAACGACCAGCATGGCATTTTGATCCCCTTCGTGCACATGAATTATTGTGTGCACAATTTGGTATTAGCCATCTTGAAGCATTTGGCATTTCAAAAGAAAACCATGCGGTTTTGGCCGCATGTGGGTGTTTGTTGTTGTATCTGCAAGAAACCCAACGCCAAGCATTACCCCATCTCAATTTAATGCCACAAGAAGAGCAAAGCGATTATTTGCTTATGGATGCAAACACCATACGCCATCTTGAATTGTTTGAAAATCATCAAGGCGGTACGGAATACACCCTATTATCTTTGTTGGACAAAACCGCATCATCCATGGGTAGCCGCTTGCTAAAACGCTGGCTCAACCGACCATTAAGGCAGCATCATGCATTACAAGCGCGTCAAGACGCCATTCAAACGTTCATTCATCATGAATCTCAATGGCTTTTAAAGCCCTATTTGGATGAAATCACCGATATAGAGCGCATCAACACCCGGATTGCGCTGAAATCAGCACGACCTCGTTGTTTGGTACAATTACGCCAAACCCTGGCCATCATTCCACAATTAAAAGCGGTCTTTGAAAACCACAATAATCCACTCTTACAAGAACTTCATCAACAACTTAGTCCTTTACCCGAATTATATGAGCTCTTAGAGCAAGCCATTGTTGACAATCCACCGATGTTCTTACGCGATGGGGGCGTTATTGCCCAAGGTTTTGATGAAACTCTGGATGAATGGCGACAATTAAGTGAACACGCGACCGATGGTTTGTTGCAACTAGAACAAGCAGAAAAAGAACGCACAGGCCTGTCTACTTTAAAATTTGGCTTTAATCGAGTCCATGGGTATTACATCGAACTATCTCATGCACAATCAAACAAAGTACCCCCTCACTTTCAACGCAAACAAACACTTAAAAATGCCGAACGCTACATCACTCCGGAGTTAAAAGCATTTGAAGAAAAAGTGTTGGCAGCAGAATCTCAAGCACTCATTCGTGAAAAGTGGTTGTACGAGCATCTCTTAGATGGCATTTTACCGTTCATGAACGCACTCAAAGCCAATGCCAATGCCTTGGCAACGCTTGATGTGTTGTGTAATTTTGCAGAGCGGGCAGTCACCCTTCGCTGGTGTTGCCCCACATTTAGCACCACTCCTGGCATTGAGATCATTGAAGGACGTCACCCATTGGTTGAATATCATCTAAAAAATCATTTTGTACCCAATGATTGTTGTCTTTCCCCAGAAAAAAACATGCTGCTCATTACTGGCCCCAATATGGGTGGTAAATCAACCTACATGCGTCAAAATGCTTTGATGATTATTCTGGCGCATAGTGGAAGCTTTGTGCCGGCAAAATCGATGAGGCTTGGGATGGTGGATAAAATTTTTACCCGCATTGGGGCTCATGATGATGTGGCCTCGGGGCAATCAACTTTTATGGTTGAGATGACCGAAACCGCACACATTTTAAATCATGCAACCGAACATAGTTTTGTGATTATTGATGAAATTGGTCGTGGCACCAGTACCTTTGATGGCATGAGTTTGGCAAAAGCCTCCGCACTGTTTCTGGCACAAACCATCAAAGCCTACACTTTATTTTCAACCCATTATTTTGAACTCACCACCTTAAAAGACCAATGCCATACCATTTGTAATAAACATCTGACTGCAACAACCACTCAAGATGGTATTGTATTTTTATATCAAGTTGAAGATGGGGCCACCCATCAAAGTTATGGTCTTGAGGTGGCCAAATTGGCGGGCATGCCAAAGGCTGTATTGAATAATGCCAAAATCTATTTACAATCTCTATCACCCAACACACACCACCAAACACATCATGAGGTAAGCCATGAAGAAACCCTCCTTACGTCTTAGTCGCTTAAGACAAAACCCGGCTGTTCGTGCTTTGATTCGAGAAACGCATCTTCATCCCTCGCAGTTTATTGCACCCATTTTTATCAACGAAGCGCTTTCAGAAAAAAAAGCGATTGCGTCCATGGTTGGTCAATATCAATGGTCTTTGAATGATTTACCCGAAGAACTTGATGCGCTGGCAAAAGCGGGCATTCATGCCGTGTTGCTTTTTGGGATCCCCAAACACAAAGACCAAGAAGGCAGTGCGTCACTCAAAAGTGATGGGATCATTCAAAAATCCATTCGCATCATTCAAAAGCATCATCCCAAGATGCTGATTATTACAGACGTGTGTTTGTGTGAATACACATCTCATGGGCATTGTGGTATTTTAGAGGACGCAACCATCAACACCGATAGAACACTTGAGATCTTAAGCCAACAGGCAATAAGCTTTGCCAATGCAGGTGCTCATTGGGTTGCCCCAAGCAGCATGACGGATGGGATGGTGGGCGCCATTCGTCATGCACTTGATAACGCGGGGCATCACAACGTGGCTATTTTAAGCTATGCCGTCAAATACAGTTCTCATTTTTATGGACCATTTCGAGAAGCAGCCCAAGGTGCACCACAATTTGGCGATCGAAAAACCCATCAAATGGATTTTGCGAATGCACATGAAGCATTAAGAGAAGCAGCACTGGACGTTGCTGAGGGCGCCGATGTTTTAATGGTCAAACCAGCAATGAATTATTTGGATATCATTCATCGCTTAAAACAAGCACATCCCGAAATACCTTTATGTGCCTATCAAGTTAGTGGCGAATATGCCATGATTAAGGCAGGCGCCCAACTCGGGCTTTTGGATGAACACAGCGCAGTCTTCGAATCATTGATTGCCATCAAACGCGCGGGTGCTGACATGATTATTTCGTATTTTGCCAAACATGATGCCCTACGCTATGAACCTATTTAAAGATAAAAAGATCCTCTTGGGTATTTGCGGCAGTATTGCTGCATACAAAGCAGCCCCCTTGGTTCGAGAACTAACCCAGCGTGGCGCCAAAGTTCGGGTCGTGATGACCCAATCGGCCGAGGCTTTCATCACGCCATTAACCTTCCAAGCCTTAACGGGTGAATCGGTTCGTACCCAATTGTTTGATGATACCGCCGAACACGCCATGGGGCATATTGAATTGGCACGATGGGCTCACCACATGATTATTGCACCCGCATCAGCCAACACCATCGCCCAACTCGCAAACGGTTTTGCCTCTGATTTGCTATCCACACTTTATTTGGTGATGAAGCAACCCGTCATCATTTGTCCTGCCATGAACCCAAGCATGTGGTCCCACCCCGCAACCATGAACAATGTCGCTCAACTCAAACGTCATGGGGTCCTTTTTGTTGAACCAGAACAAGGAATGCACGCCTGTGGTGAAGAAGGTGATGGGCGCTTGGCCGCCACCGAAAGCATCATCCATACCTTACAACTGCTGGATGTTCGTGAACAACTACGTCATCAAAAAGTTTTAATCACTGCAGGTCCAACCCAAGAACGCTTGGATCCCGTGCGTTTTTTAAGCAACGACAGCTCCGGTAAAATGGGCTATGCATTGGCTATTGCCGCCAAAATGGCTGGTGCCGAGGTGACGTTAATCAGCGGACCAACGGCATTAAAACCACCACATGGCATTGATTTTTATCGCGTCACCTCTGCACAAGAAATGCTGGACAGCGTCCTATTGCATTTAAAACCACAAAGTATTTTTATTGGGGCGGCGGCTGTTGCCGATCAAAAACCCCAAAACCTGGCAACACAAAAAATAAAAAAACAAACCGCAGTCTCATCATTGAACTTAATCCCAACCCCAGACATCATCAAACAGGTTACACAAAGCAAAAAAGCACAATTGGTGGTTGGATTTGCAGCAGAAACGGAATCACTCATCCCCAATGCATTAGAAAAATTACACAGCAAACATTTGGATCTCATCATCGCCAATCAAGTTGGTCCCCATCAAGGCTTTCATGTAGATACCAATGAAGTCACGTTAATCAGTAAAAATACGACCACCGCTTTACCCATGATGGATAAAATCCAATTGGCAGGACGCATCATGACCCATATTGCCTCACTCATTCAACCTTTAAGAGATCCCCATGAAACAAACCATACAAATTAAAATGCTTCATCCCAACATGACCCTACC
>CAISSD010000028.1 GCA_903887975.1 uncultured Legionellaceae bacterium
TATTGAATCAATAAAAACCCGGCTTCACCCCTAATGCCTCTGGCACTTGATGCACAATGGCCGCCCCCACATTGGTGGCCATTTGCTCCAGCACACTGGGCTTGGTGGTATAATCAACAATTTTATCGATTTTAATGATGTCACGTGCCAGCTGGCCACTGCTGGCAAATCCATCAATTAAACCTTGTTCTTTGGCCTGACGTCCGGTCCAAATCAAGCCCGAGAAAGTATCATCATTCACATGCAGCCTATTCCCTCGACCCAATTTGACTTGGCTTATGAATTGCTCATGAATGAGATCCAACATGGTTTGTAGCGCTTCTTTTTGTGTTGGGTTTTCAGGTGAAAATTGATCCATAAAACCTTTGTTTTGTCCCGCGGTTTGTAACCTTCTGGTCACGCCTAATTTTTGCAGGGCATCGACAAAACCAAATCCATTGTAAACCACCCCAATGGAGCCCACCATACTGGCAGGATTGGCATAAATTTCATCTGCCGCCGCGGCAACGTAGTACGCCGCTGAAGCACAGAGATCCACACACACCGCATAAATTTTTACATCAGGATGTTTTTGACGATAAAATTTAATGGTATTGTACATATAATCAGCCTGAACAGGGCTTCCACCAGGACTATTGATTCTTAAAATCAATGCCTTCATGGTGTCTTGCTCGTAGGCTTTTTCCAAGCCTTTCATCAACTGATCAGCATTGGCTGATTGATTGCTTGAAATTTCTCCTTCCACATCAATCAAACCAACATGGGGTTTTAATTTTGCAGATACATATTCATTTTGGTGATACACATACTCATAACCCATCCAAACCAACGCCACCAACAACACACCCCAACGCACTTTTCGCCAAAAACGCTGGTGGGCTTGTTCGCGTAAATGCTCCATAACAATTTGATTGAGTACGGCTTGTGATTCTTGACTTTCAGTCACAGAAGATGCATTTCTCATATTGGGATACTTGATATTTTAGGAAAGTAACCCCATTCTACGTTACATAAGATTAAATTTAAAGACGGGGTAACAATCATGCGTATGGATAAACTCACTTCAAAATTTCAAATGGCCTTGGCCGATGCCCAATCGTTGGCATTGGGGATGGATCATGGTTTTATAGAACCAGAGCATCTATTAAAAGCCTTGCTGGATGAGCCCCAAGGTAGCTGTAAGCCATTATTATCCAAAGCAGGTGTCCATCTTAATCAATTACAAACCGGGTTAAATGAAGCTCTAGATCGCTTTCCCAAGGTCTCTGGGATGGGTGGTGATGTACACATCTCCAATGGTTTAAACCGTTTGCTGAATTTAACCGACAAATTGGCGCAAAAACGCAAAGACGAATACATTTCCAGTGAATTGTTTATTTTGGCGATTTTGGATGAAAATGGCCAATTGGCCAAATTATTAAAACAATCAGGCTGCGACTCCAAAGCCTTGTTGCTGGCCATCGATACGCTTCGTGGTGGTGCACCCGTCAACGACCCCCATGCCGAATCACAACGTCAAGCGCTGGAAAAATACACCGTGGATTTAACCGCCTTTGCAGAACTTGGTAAACTTGATCCGGTTATTGGCAGAGATGATGAAATCAGGCGTACCATTCAAGTGTTACAGCGCCGAACCAAAAATAATCCCGTTCTGATTGGCGAACCAGGCGTTGGGAAAACCGCCATTGTTGAAGGACTTGCACAACGAATCATCAACAAGGAAGTTCCTGAAGGGTTAAAAGACAAACGTTTATTGTCTTTGGACATGGGGGCATTGATTGCGGGTGCGAAATTTCGTGGTGAATTTGAAGCGCGATTAAAGGCCGTTTTGAATGATTTATCAAAACAAGAAGGCCAAGTTATTTTATTCATCGATGAGTTACACACCATGGTGGGTGCAGGTAAAGCCGAAGGCGCCATGGATGCTGGCAATATGCTAAAACCTGCTTTGGCTCGTGGAGAGTTACACTGTATTGGGGCAACAACACTGGATGAATACCGTCAATACATTGAAAAAGATGCAGCCCTTGAGCGGCGTTTTCAAAAGATTTTGGTTCAAGAACCCAGTGTTGAAGACACCATTTCCATTTTAAGAGGGTTAAAAGAGCGTTATGAAGTCCATCATGGGGTAGAAATTACTGATCCGGCCATTGTTGCTGCGGCCACACTCTCGCATCGCTACATTACCGATAGACAATTGCCTGATAAAGCCATTGATTTAATTGATGAAGCGGGTAGCCAAATTCGAATGGAAATTGACTCCAAACCTGAGAGCATGGATAAATTGGACCGAAGACTCATTCAACTCAAAATCGAGCGAGAAGCCTTAAAAAAAGAACATGATGATGCATCTAAAAAACGCCTTAGGGATTTGGAAGCCAGCATCACCGAGCTTGAAAAAAATTATGCTGATCTGAATGAAATTTGGAAATCTGAAAAAGCATCACTTCAAGGCACCACGCAACTCAAAGAAGCCTTGGAGCAAGCCAAGTTGGCATCCGAAACGGCACGCCGGGCTGGAGATTTGGCCAAAATGTCGGAATTGCAATACGGAAAAATTCCAGAACTTGAAAAACAATTGGCTTTGGTGATGAGTATTGAGCCAGGTGAAACCCATTTGGTGCGCAATAAAGTCACAGAAGAAGAAATTGCCGAAGTGGTTTCAAAATGGACTGGAATTCCTGTGTCAAAAATGCTTGAAGGCGAGAGAGAGAAATTATTAACCATGGAA
>CAISSD010000029.1 GCA_903887975.1 uncultured Legionellaceae bacterium
ACAACTTCATCAAAATCAATTGATTCATGAATTAAACATCTGCATCAATCATCTAAAAAACAACTCCCATCATCAAGCGCTCATCACCACCATCAAAACCGAAGGCGGTATGTGGGTTAATGGTTTACATGAATTGCCTGATTCACCAATCATTGAAGAAGAATGGAGCAAAATACACGAAATGGATAAAACCAATGTTGAACATCGACTATCCGAGGCCATCATTCTTGGATTGGCTTTTGTGGGTGCGGTGGTGATTTGTATTCCTGGATTACAAATTCCTGGTTGCATGATTTTGGCGCTGGCGGTGACATTGTACCTGGGCGTGCATGCGACAAGATATTTATCTCCGCAACATACCTCAGATCCGCAACATTGAGGAGCAAAACCACAAACCTTCCATTGACAGTGGATGGTTTGTGTTATAACCTTCCATTATAAATGGAGAGATTATGGCGATTTCACCGGATTTACTCAAGCGTATGATTTTGGATCAACGTGAAGACTTACGTTTTCCAAAAAGCTACATACAACGCACTGTAGAAACCAGTTTAAATAGGCTCAGTAAAAATAAAGAAATAATTGTTCTCTCTGGTATCAGACGATGCGGTAAATCAGTATTGCTAGAGCATGTTAGAAGAGTGCTTGAAAGCGGTAATGATTATTATTTTAATTTTGAAGATGAACGATTAGTCAATTTTGAAATCGAAGACTTTGAAGTTTTACATCAAACGTTTATTTCTCTCTATGGTGTGCAAACAAATTTCTATTTTGATGAAATTCAAAATATACCCTCATGGGAGTTATTTGTCCGACGGATGTACAACAAAGGGTGTAAAATATACATAACAGGTTCAAATGCTAATTTATTTAGTGAAGAGTTGGGAACAAGATTAACCGGTAGATATATATCATTGGATATTTATCCCATTTCTTTTGCTGAGTTGTCACAGTATTCTATCCCATTAGAACAAGTTGATTTTAGTACCAAGGACATTGGGCAATTAAAAGATCAATATAATCAATTTTTAGAATTTGGGGGGATCCCAGCATACATCACCTATAAAGATCCAGAATATTTACATTCTCTATACGAAAGCATACTTTATAGAGACATCATCGCTAGATATAAAATTGGCAATCCAGAAGCATTAAAAAAGTTACTTTTTTTTCTGGCAAGCAATTGCGGCAAAGAAGTTACATTATCCAGGCTTCTTGGCATGATCAATAATAACGGCAAAATTATTAAAAGTAATACAACCATCTCTGATTATTGTGGTTATATTGAAAATAGCTTTATGTGTTTTTTCGTCAATCGATATGATGATAATCTTAAGGCCCAACAACAAGCGCCAAGAAAAGTTTATTTTATCGATCACGTCTTAGCGAAGATCTTGGGATTTCGGACAAGCGAAGATCGTGGTCGTACATTAGAGAATATTGTTTTTATCGAATTAAAACGTAGGGGACATGAGGTATTTTATTATAGTGGCACCAAAGAATGTGATTTCGTCGTAAGAGATGGTTGTTATACCAACCAACTGATACAAGTTTGTCTTGAATTAAATGATCCCGCAACCAAGCAAAGAGAAGTATCAGGTTTAATAGAGGCAATGAATAAATTTTCTTTATCTGAAGGATTGATCATTACGGAGCATGAAGAGGGTAAAGAAATTGTGGAAAGAAATGGTAAGAAATATCATATAATCATTAAACCAATTTGGAAGTGGTTGCGCAAACTAGAATTGTTGTCCAACCCCAATCGTGTTATGATTTAAGCCTATTTTTTTAAAACCAAAGAGCAATTCATGCACGACTACAAAAAATACATGTGTCTTATTTGTGGATTTATTTATGATGAAGCACAAGGCTGGCCAGAAGATGGTATTGAAGCCGGTACCCTGTGGGAAGATGTACCTGAAAATTGGTTTTGCCCTGATTGTGGCGCTGGAAAAGAAGATTTTGAAATGGTGGTGGTTGATTAAGGCCTAATCACCACCAAGCAAACGATCACAATCAACAACAATGTTGGAATTTCATTGAACACGCGATAAAATTTTGATGAATGTTGATTGTGGTTGTTTGCAAATTTCTTAACAAAATGCCCAAAACTCAAATGATAACCCCACAGCAACACCACCGCCAATAATTTAGCATGCATCCAAGGTGCTTGCAGGTAATAATTCCATTGTAAACTCAAAAGACCAAGTCCCAATATTGTCGTTGCAATGGCTGAAGGCCACATGATGGCATAATAAAGCCGCCACTCCATGATTTTAAACCGCGCTACACTTAAAGTATCTGTTGCCTCAACGTGATAAACCAACAACCGAGGCCCATAAAAAAGACCCGCAAACCACGCCACCATGGCAATAATATGCCATGCTTTAAGCCATAAATACATCATGAACCGCCTCCATTGTCTCGTTTACTTCGACATTCATAGAACAACGCCACCAACATAGAACATCCCATGGCAACATACAAATAGGCCCTAGGTATGTGAAAAGAAAATCCATCAGCCAACAAAAACACCCCCACCAGCATCAAAAAGCACAAGGCCAAGATTTTAACAATGGCATGTTTTTCGATGAAC
>CAISSD010000030.1 GCA_903887975.1 uncultured Legionellaceae bacterium
AAGTAAATCTAAAAAAATACTGTTCTTTCCAGATATTTTATCCGAAGGATATAGGGTACTCAGGGCGAACGGATTAAGGAAAAATGGCTAAAGTCGAGCACAACCATCATGAACTTATTGGTTTTTTTTTGAACTATTCTGATTTGACTTTTATATCTCAATTTAGTAAACTTTAGTTAAGTGGATTGGGGAATCCCAGTCGGCGTCTAAGCCTCGGTGAATATCGGGGCTTTTCGCTTTCTAGGGGAAGCATTTAATGCCCCAACCTTCTTTCTCCCCCCCTTTATCACAGTAAATCTTTTTTTCAATAATTGAATAAGCGCGGTTTTCTTGTTGAGGATCAAGCACGTATCGTCCTATAGGTCGAGCAATTAAGTCAGCTAACTGTAAACCACATGAATTAGATTTTTTATCTGCCAAAATTATATCAAAAGGTAATACACCCCATTGGTTTGCACCATCACAAACACGTCTAAACTCAAGCTCTAAATCTTTATCTTCTTTCTTACCTCTGCATTCAAAAATAATATGAGTTCGCTTTTGTGTTTGCTGTCTTTCCCTAAGAAAACTGTAAATGCGCTCCAATCCATACACTAAAGCCAGATGATAAGGGTTTGAAGGATCAGCATGGTGGCTTTTCAACCGTTCTTTTCTAATAACCACACTCACGACTGTAAAAGGAGACTCACTGGTAAGCTGACTGATCGCCCCCATAAAAGCATGGCGCCGTTTCTCATTAATCAATATTACAAATTCGTTTCTAGCTTTGCGGATATCACTTTCATGCAATAAAACCATATCATGACCAAACTGATCGAATTTAAATTTTTTAATTGCTGGACTGACTTGCCTTATATAGTCTTGTTTATTAAATATACAAAAAGCCAAAACAAAAACAGGGTAATTTATATCAATAGACTCTAAACTGTGATCGCCACTTTCATCAACATAAACAATATAATCACTAAACTCATTCTTCAATTTAACTGCCTTTTTTGTCAAAATTTATTTTCAATGAATTGGCTTAATACACTACTGGAAGAAATTGTACCTATTTTTAAAAATTTCGGCGACAAAATTTATCAGTTTTTTTCCTGAAAGCAATGTTATTAAAAAAAGTCATTTCGGGTTCGGGCGGGCTCGGTCACGCTCACGGACTCGGGCTCGTATTAAATCGTAAAAAATTTCGCAATAAAGCATGGCCTTGATGGGTTAAGATGGATTCTGGATGAAACTGTACCCCAAACACTGGAAATTGGCGATGTTGTAGCGCCATAATTTCCCCACTCGCACTCCACGCCGTGATTTTTATCACATCGGACAACCCATCAGGCGATACAATCAACGAATGATAGCGCCCAACCCTTAATGGCGTAACAATTTCTTGAAATACGCCGCAACCATCATGAACAATATCGGAACTTTTGCCATGCATGGGCTCGCGCGCGCGCACAACCGCTCCATTAAAATAGTGTCCAATGGCTTGATGCCCCAAGCAAACACCCAAAATTGGGATCTTTTGGTAAAAATGATGAATCACATCCAAACAAATTCCCGCATCAACGGGCGCACCAGGACCAGGCGATAGCACAATATGCGATGGATTTAATTTCAAGATATCATCAATGGTCAAAGCATCGTTACGAACCACGGTTCGTGCATGACCAAGCTCCCCAATATAGCGCGCTAAATTAAACACAAACGAATCATAATTATCAATCAACAAAACCACGCATCATCACCCTATTCAAGGCATTAAATAAAGCCTGACTTTTTACCAAAGTTTCTTGATATTCCTCTTCAGGCGACGAATCAAGCACCACAGCACCACCAACAGAAGTATAAAGAACCCCTTGCTCGCGTACAAAACTTCGAATCAAAATAGAGCTGTCCATATAGCCATCAAATCCCAACAACACCATATTGCCACAATAAGGCCCCCGTGTATGCGGCTCCAAGGCCGCAATAATTTGCATGGCACGAATTTTTGGTGCTCCAGTAATGGAGCCCCCTGGAATAAGCGCTTTGAGCACATCCAATGCATTCAACTCTGGTTTTAATTGCCCACAAATCACCGAAACCAGATGATGAACCGTTGGGTATTGTTCATGAGCACATAATTTTTTCACCAAGACGCTATGGTCCATGCACACCCGTGATAAATCATTGCGCATGAGATCAACAATCATCATATGCTCAGCCCTATCTTTTTCACTGCATGTTAAGCCCAGAATCTGCTGCTTGTCCAAAGCATCATCCAAACCACGTGCGCGCGTGCCTTTAATGGGTCTTGTTTCCAAGTGATGGTTTTGACATTGAATAAATCGCTCCGGTGAAGCAGAAATAATTTGATGATCACCAAAATTGGCATACGCCGCAAAAGGTGCTGGATTAATTAAACACAACTCTTGATACAACGCATAATCATCAAAACCATCGGGCAAAAGAGTTTTGTATTGCTGAGAAACATTGGCTTGGAAAATATCCCCCGCCAGAATATGCTCTTTGGTTTGCTGCACCATAGCCAAATACATGGCTTTGGTGAGATTTGAAGTCGGTTTAAGGGTCGACCCCAAAACTTTTGTCTTAGGCAGCCGGCAGGCATTCGACAATAAAGATTTTACAGCATCCATTCGAGCATGCGCACGTCTTTGCCGCTTGATGGGATCTTGTTCTGGAAGTCCTGAGGCAATCAAATAAGCTTTTTTTTGTTGGTGATGAAACGCAATCACCACATCATAAAACCCAACACACAAACTTGGTAATGGACGATGATACTTATTATTCTCAACAGGTTGATAACAATAAGCCAATTCATAACTTAAATAACCCGCCATACCCCCTTGAAAAGGCGGCAGGCCGTCGATGGGTTGACAGGAATAAGCACGACTTAATTGTTTTAAGCGCTCCAGAGGATCCAAACCATAGTGCACCGCATCAACAACAAACGTTTCAAACGGATCAAAAAGCACATAGCTATAACCATTGGTCCCATAACCCACATCGTTGGCGTTGGCACTTTCAAACAACATCGCCCATGGTTGATGTGCAAAAACTTCGAACAACACATTGGGTAAACAATAGTCTAGGGGTTCGTAAATCAGTGTGTTCATGCTTGAGGATTTCATTGATGTTTATTATGATAGACACAAACATAAGTTCAATCAATACCGAATGGTATCATGATTCGATGCATCTAAATTTTGAGTCGAAATAATGGGGGGGCGGAACCAATTTTGGTACAACAACCGCCGATGTATTCATGCAACAATAAAAAAATGTAAAACCACCACGACGACTTTTCTCCAATGGTTTTTCAGGCTTTAAATCAGATCCAATCATCTTGGGAAATGGTTGCGTCATCGTGATTTTTTCAGTTATTTCATGAATGGTGACTAAGGGTTGTTTTTGGTTTAAATGTGACTGCACGTACTTTAAAACATCAATCATATTGATGACATAAACTAATGGTTTTTTTGTTGACTCATGAATCAACTTTAATTCTTGATTTTGAACAGCATTTTGTATGTTCTCCTCAAATATCTCATGATCATCCATCATCAAACCTGCATCAATCGCCCAACATCGAAACCATGCCAAACAAGCTTCTGTTCCTGAAAACAAAGTGATGCAATGGGGTTTAATCTGATTCATCCACTCAAAAACCAACGGTGATGGCGCATCACTCCCAGGAAAACCCAGATTACCATCGCAATAAAACCATATCTTTTTGCTTTTGAAGTGATAAATCATCAACAACAAATCATCAACATCATTAAAAGCAGTTTCTTGAATCAATCCTGGATGGATTTTATTGATGGTTTTCTGATTTAAAATTAAATAACTCTTGTGTTTTTCGTCATACTGAATAAATAAAAACAAGACATTTTTATAACAAAACCAATCACTTCCACGTTCAACCATTTTTGCTTGCAAAGCAGCACCATGGGCAAGATGAATGAAAAGATTATCCACTGAATAATTTAAATCACGCAACAAAAATGAGTTCTCCTAAAACATTCATAGATCTATACCGGAATTAATTTTTCATTCAAACAATATTCAAAATTCAAACCAAATTAAATTATTTTTAAACGAATTTCAAGTGGATTTTTTTATCTTTAATATAGGACAAAAACAAAATTGTTTGTACACTATTTTTTTACAAAAAACCATTCAAAAGTTCAACCACTTAACTTACAATTCCTTTTTGTCGCAAAAAAGGCTTTACCATGCACACAGAACACCATCGTTTGATCATTCT
>CAISSD010000031.1 GCA_903887975.1 uncultured Legionellaceae bacterium
AGCAATCAGTGCGGCAATTCTCTGGCGTTTAATCCCTGACAAGACCAAAGATTCACCCTGCCAAAAATAACCATGGTGGACCAACAAAGCATCAGCATGGCATGCAACAGCCTTTTCTATGATCTCATAAGAGGCAGAAACCGCGGTGCATATTTTTTTAATCTCAGATTTTCCCTCAACCTGCAATCCGTTGGGGGCATAATCTTGATAATTCTTACAATCCAATAAATCATGCACATATTCGGCTAAAGCATCTCGATGAATCATGACGAAGTAGACCGATGAATGTCCGCCCCCAATTGAAGAAACTTTTCATCGACGCGCTCATAACCTCTGTCAACATGATAAACCCGCTCAATGGTTGTTTGACCCTTGGCCACAAGTCCTGCCAAAATCAGACTGGCTGAGGCCCTCAAATCAGTTGCCATCACCGGTGCGCCAGTTAATTGCTCAATGCCTGAAATCATGGCCGTATTGCCTTGCACACGAATGCGTGCACCCATACGTTGCATTTCTTGCACATGCATGAAACGATTTTCAAAAATGGTTTCCACCACCTGACAAGCACCCTCTGCCACCGTGTTCAAGGCCATAAATTGCGCTTGCATGTCCGTGGGAAAAGCAGGATACGGCGCTGTAGAAATATCCACAGCCTTGGGTCTTGCACCGTTCATATCCAGTGTCACCCAATCCTCACCAAGGCTCAAGGTCGCGCCTGTCTCTTCAAATTTACACAGCATTGACAACAAATTGTCAGGTCGTACACCTCGAACCGTCACCTTGCCTCGAGTTAATGCACCAGCAGCCAGATACGTTCCCGCCTCGATTCGATCGGGCATAATGCTGTATTCACCACCACTTAAAGAATCAACCCCATCAATCACGATGGTATGCGTTCCAGCGCCTTTGATACGCGCACCCATCGAAATAAGAAAATTCGCCAAATCCACCACCTCAGGTTCTCTGGCAGCGTTTTTTATCAATGTTTGTCCTTCGGCCAATACAGCTGCCATCATGATGTTTTCTGTACCAGTCACGGTCACCGTATCAAACATCAAGGTTTTTCCTTGCAAGCGCCCACGCGGACAACATGCTTTAACATAACCATTTTCAACCACAATCTCTGCACCCATGGATTTTAGTGCTTTTAAATGCAAATCCACCGGACGACTACCAATGGCACACCCCCCAGGCAAAGAAACATCAGCGCGCCCAAAGCGTGTCAACAATGGCCCTAAAACCAAAATGGAAGCACGCATGGTTTTCACCAACTCATAAGATGCCACCAAATCATGCACCTGATTGGCATCAATGTGCCATGATTGATGCTCATCAATATCAATGTGTGCACCCAGTTGCCGCATCAATGCTGCCATGGTCATCACATCATTAAGACGCGGAACATTTTTTAAGGTCACATTATCGGTTGCCAAAAGTGTTGCCGCCATAATCGGAAGTGCGGCATTTTTGGCGCCGGAAATCAAAACTTCACCTTGCAAAGCGCGACCGCCTGTGATGATCAATTTATCCACGTTGCTTCTCCCATTCTTCGTTGGTCCAGGTATTCATATGGACAGCATGTAATGCACCACTGGCAATCCAATGATTGATTTTACCATACAACCACTTTTGACGCGAAAGCTTGGATTGATTGACAAAAACATCCGAGACCACCGTTAATTGATAATGGTGTCCATCACCATCAACCACCACATGGGAAACCTCGGGTAACAACTTTAAATGCATCATTATTTCTTCATGCGAAATCATGTGAACCGTCCAACAAATTTCCCAAACCACAAAACTCTGCCAATGCCACAATATTGCTTGAAGCACCAAGTATATTTAATTCTTTACCATGTTTTTGACTCAACCGCTGAGCTTCAATCAACAACGCAAGTCCTGCTGTATCACATTGAATCACATCGGTTAAATCAAATTGAATACCAGCGTGTTGTTGATTCTGCATACATTGCTTCAAACGCTGACCATCAGACCATGCGTTTTCAAACGTAAGTTTACTTGAAGGCTTAAATAATGCCACCTGTTTCATCATGCAGCCTTTTTGGTATGTTGTAGTTCAACAATCAAATCATGCATGGATGATTTTTTTAATGCATCAGCGCATTGTGCATGAAAGCTTTGTAACAAACTAACCCCTTCAACATTCAGATCATACACCATCCATTGTCCATTTTTTAATACCATTTGATAACTTAATGGTATTTTTTGCCCATTTGGTCGATGTATGACGCTGTTCACTCGAATAAATTTTTGATTGGGCATCATGCGAACCGGACTAAATTTAACGGTTTCGCCTGAATACTCCGACAATGGATTGGCATAGGTTCGAACCACCAATGACGTAAACGCTTTGGTGAATTCTTTTTTATCAGAAGCCGAAGCTTTACGCCAAGCTTCGCGACCCAAAACTGAACGCGCCATCCCTTGGACATCCACATGAGGCAACAAATAAGTCACAATGGCTTGATGAATCAATGATTTGTTGGTTTTGAGTTGCGCTTGATTTTGTTTTAAATTGGCAATGATTTTTGCTGCAGACTGCTCCAACATCGGGACCGGTGAAGCATTATCCCAAACAAAAGATGCACTCAAAGTAAAAATAGCAATCAAGAAATATTTTAATCGATTCATCGTCTCATCCTATTTTTTAATATTAAACAACAATTGACCAATTAAATTTTCAAGAATCACCGCTTCTTGCGTTTTGGCAATCACATCCCCTGCTCTTAAATAAGCATGCTTGCTGGTGGGATCTTCATCAAAGCCTGGAACAATGCTGATGTAATTTGAACCCAACAAGCCTTCCGTTAAAATTCTTGCAGAGACATCTTCAAACGGAATGGGTTTGTTAGCACGCAACATCATGGTGACTTTGGCATTTAATGTGCCGGCTTGCAATTCAATCGCAGTCACTTCACCAATTTTAACGCCAGCAACCGTCACTGGTGCCCGAATTTTTAATCCGCCAATATCACTAAAATCAGCAGAAATTTGATAGTGTTTCGACGACCCAAAGCCTGAAAAACCAGAAACCTGAATCACCATAAATAAAAAAGCCAACACACCCAATACAATAAAAACGCCAACCCCAAAATCCATAGCCCGATAACGTTGTTTATTCATTTACCATCCTCCAATCATCATCGCTGTCAATAAAAAATCAAACCCAAGAACGGCCAATGATGAGAAAACCACGGTTCTTGTTGTTGCCTGACTAATCCCTTCGGCCGTTGCAACACAGGTAAAGCCCTTAAACATCGCAATCCAAACAATGATGAGTGCAAAAATTTCGCTTTTAAGCACACCACTTAAAACATCTTGCTTCAAATCAACCGCCGCTTGCATGTTCGACCAAAAACTTCCCGAGTCAACACCCAACCACACCACACCAATCAAATAGCCACCAAAAATGGCAACTGCTGAAAAAATCAACGTCAATAAGGGCAGCGCCACCAATACCGCTAAAAATCGAGGTAAAATAATACGCCCAAGCGGATCAACCCCCATCATGTCCATGCTGGACAACTGTTCGGTGGCTTTCATCAAACCGATCCCCGCCGTCAATGAAGAGCCTGCACGCCCTGCAAACAATAATGCGCCAATCACAGGACCCAACTCACGTGCAATACTCAAAGCCAGCAATGCACCCAATTGAGATTCCGCACCAAAACGCTCTAAAGTATGATAGCCCTGTAAACCAACAACCATCCCAATAAAAAGACCAGAAACCATAATGATGAGACACGACAACAACCCAACAAAATACAATTGCTCTAAAAACTCTGGAATCAATTGTCTTAATTTGGGTTTTCTAAACAACACCATCAGCAAAAAGCGCACTGAAAACCCCAAAGATTGCATGGTTGCCACACTGCGTTGTCCCAAACAAGCAATCCAATCAAGCATCGAGCAACTCCTCAGTATAAGGACGAGCGGGATAATGAAAAGGCACCACGCCATCGGCTTCACCATACATAAATTGCCTGACTTCAGGCTCTGATGATTGCAATAACTGCTGTGGCTCCCCTTCTGCAATCACACATCCCCCAGCAATCAAGTATACATAATCGGCAATTGAACATGTTTCTTGAACATCATGGGACACAATGATTGTTGTGGTTTGCAATAATTGATTCAACCGTTTGATGAGTCTCAACAAAACCCCCATGGCAATGGGGTCTTGACCCGTAAAAGGCTCATCGTACATCATCAGCTCTGGATCAAGTGCTATGGTTCGGGCCAAGGCGACACGCCTTGCCATACCACCAGATAGTTCTTCTGGCATCAAATGTGCTGCACCTCTTAAACCAACCGCTTCTAATTTCATCAATACAATATCACGAATCATTGCAGAATTAAGACGCGTATGTTCTTTTAAAGCAAAAGCAACGTTATCAAATACCGTAAGATGCGTGAATAACGAGCCACTTTGGAACAACAATCCCATATTGCGTCTTAATTTAAACAAGGCTTTTCTAGAACTTTGATGAACATTTTGTCCGTCGACAACAATCGAACCTGAATCGGGCTGCAATAATCCGCCGATTAAACGCAATAATGTGGTTTTACCGCAGCCACTGGGGCCCATAATCGCTGTTATTTTTCCTCGGGGAACACGAATATTCACGCGATTAAAAATAATGCGATCTTCATGGGAAAAAACCAGATCTGAAATTTCAACACTATGCTTTTGCATCAAGACTCAATGTAACCCTCTATAAATTGAATTATAAACCCATATTGATGAATTTTGCCAATTTAAACGTCGAGAATGACATCATTGGTTGCAAAAACCAATGATTTAGAGCCTGAATCCATGCCACGAACCTGTTGAATAAAATCAGGCATAAAGCCCCGCATCCAATGAACAATGGGCACAAACTTTGGATAAAGCCATGATTTTTGCGTGTATTG
The DNA here is from genome assembly GCA_903887975.1 of uncultured Legionellaceae bacterium. Lineage (GTDB taxonomy): Bacteria > Pseudomonadota > Gammaproteobacteria > Legionellales > Legionellaceae > CAISSD01. Next base: position 4,939 of record CAISSD010000031.1, read on the forward strand.
CTGATAAGGAACAGCTGTAATCTGTAGAACTAAAAAAAACAACGCAATCACAAACACGCCTCGAATCAAGCCAAAACCAAAACCCAATAATCTATCAACACCACTTAATCCGGCATGTTTTAACACCAAACTTAAAAGCGCATTAAACAACGCCCCCAAAAGCAATACCGCAATAAAAATTAAAACCAGTGCCAACACATAACGTAATGATGCCTCATGGACATATGGATTCAACCAATGGTCCATCAATGGCGCTAATTTTATCGCCAAAAATACTGCTGCAATCCAAATACCCAATGATGTTAATTCTTTGACAAAACCACGAAAAAAACCCACCAACATCGAGAGCACCATCAAACTCATGATCGCAATATCCAACCAATACCAAGAACCATTCATCATGATTTATCCCAATGCTGATTTTACAATAAATCCATTAAGCTTTAGATTGTTGGCCAATTTTTTTTGTACTTCAAGTGCGGCAGTACGTTGTTTTAATGGCCCAACCATCACTTTATAAACCAAGCCTTGGGCGGTTGAAAGCTTGATGAAGCGTGCATCATAACCTTGAAGCTTTAAACGCTCTACCAAATGAGACGCATTGGCCGATTTTGAAAATGAAGCCAATTGAACGGCATATTGCTGAGGCAACAACTGTGCGGTTGGTTTTGTTATGGGTTTGGGTGATTTTGTTGGAACACGCTCAGCTTTTGCCACAATAGATGGCGCAACGTTAACAACATCCACAACCGGTTTACTTGGAACATCCAAACGCGCAATTTGCGACTTGGGTGGCGCTTCGGGGATGGCTGGCAAATCAATCTTGGTGATCTTCATGTGTGCAAACATTTGTTTGGCTTTGGGAATCACCACCACAGGCATTTTGGGCTTGGGCGGAAGTCGTACTGAAACATTCACCGCTTCGGCAAAATGTTGGTTGGATTGCTTCACCATTGCAGGAATCATAATCACTGCAATCGACAACATCACAATCAACCCCGTTAAGCGATGTTTCATACGCTCAGTCATCATTAATTTCATGCCGCTTCTCCTTCTAGCTCATGGCAAAGTATCGGACCAACCATCAAAAAAGACCCATAAACCAATACCATATCGCATGCTTTGGCTTCTGACAATGCCGATTGGTAGGCCAACAACGGATCATCATAACAAATTGTCTTGGTATTGACCAGTCCTGCAACACGAAATGCATCCATCAATTGCGTTTCATCTGCAGCTCGAGAGCCTTGAAGCAAAGCAATATGCCAAGCATCAACATAGGCCAACATGGGTTTGATTAAACCGGGTAAATCTTTATCACGCAATCCAGAAAAAACGGCATGCAACCGGCCATGACCCTTCATTTGATGTACTTTTTGGGCTAAATAATCAGCGGCTTGTGGATTGTGCGCCACATCAAAAACCTTGGTCACAGCGCCTGAAATCACGTGCAAACGCCCAAAAATTGAAACCGACTCCATGGCTTTTGCCCAAACATCTGGCGCATAGGGCAACGACGCTTTCAAACAATGCATCGCCATCAAAGCCGCCGCAGCAGATTGGGGATGAATGTTGGGTTTGGGTAATTGAAAACGCTCATGACCAATCTTTAATTGAAACCCATGCGCATCAATATGGATGTCATAAGCCTCACCCAAACGCATTAACGGTGCATTCAGCAATCGCGCGTGCTGCAACACCGATTGAGGAGGATTGCTGTCTGCATAAATCATGGGTTTTTCAGGTCGCATAATGCCTGCTTTCTCAAAACCAATGGCCTCCAGTGTCGAACCCAAATAATCTTCATGATCCAAAGCAACGGTTGTGATGATGGCAACATCCGCATCCATTAAATTTGTGGCATCCAAACGCCCACCAACGCCAACTTCCAAAATCACAACATCCGGCGCATTGGATTTAAAATAGGCAAGCGCTGCAAGTGTTGCCATTTCAAAATAAGTTAATTGGTGTGCTTTGGGTGATGCGTCAATATAGGCCAATAAATCACACAAAACATCATCTTCAATGGGTTTTTGATTAAGCCGAATACGCTCATTAAATCGAAACAAATGCGGTGAGGTATAAGCGCCGACTTTATAACCTGCAGCAAGATACAAACCTTCAAGCATGCTCACGGTAGAGCCTTTTCCATTGGTCCCGGTCACCGTAATCACTTTAGACTGCAGGCTTGTTAAATGGAGATCACGGGCCACCTCTCGAATGGCATAAAGCCGTAATCGAACTTCTTGGGTATGGCGATGCTCCAACGCATACAACCATTCTGCCAACGAGCGTTTATTCACCGCCATCAACCCTTTTATTCAACCCAAGCACGATGGGTTAATTTTGCCAACAACTCCGCAACGGTATGTCTTATCTTGGCCCGTTCAACAACGTCATCAATATGCCCATGTTCCAATAAAAATTCGCTGCGTTGAAATCCTTCGGGCAAGGTTTGTCTTACCGTTTGCTCAATCACCCGCGGTCCGGCAAAGCCAATCAGCGCATTGGGCTCAGCAATAATGACATCCCCAAGACTGGCAAAGCTTGCCGACACACCACCCAAGGTTGGATCAGTCAATACCACAATAAATGGCAAACCAGCTTCGGCAAACTTTGCCAATGCGGCTGATGTTTTTGCCATTTGCATCAGTGAAAACAAACCTTCTTGCATTCTGGCGCCACCACTTGCGGTAAAACACACATAGCCTCTTTTTTCTTCAAGCGCAACATTCACCGCACGAACAAACTTCTCACCAACGCTTGCGCCCATAGAGCCACCCATAAAACCAAACTCAAACGCACTGGCAACAACCGGTTGATGATGAACCGTTCCTTTAATCACCACAATCGCCTCTTTTTCCCCTGTGGCTTTTTGTGCTTGAATAATCCTGTCTTTGTATTTTTTGGAATCCCGAAACTTTAGGCGATCAATGGGTTCAATACTCGCATCAAGCTCTTCTTGTTCCCACTCATCCAAAAAGATACCAAGCCTGGTTCTGGCCGTAAGACGATGATGATGATTGCATTTGGGACAAACCATGAGGTTTTTTTCAAGCTCAGTGCGATACAACACTTCTGAACACCCCAAACACTTCACCCAAAGCCCTTCAGGAACACCTTTTCTGCTGGCAGAATCGGTTCTAACTTTAGATAGAAATATTTTTTTCAACCAACTCATAAACCATGCCCTTAGATTTTCATAAAGTAAATCATTATACATGAACCATTAAGTTTTTCTAATCACTGCCGTTAAAAACATCAATCGTAAAAAAATTGAGGGTTATTCATCATGTGTCTTATCAAGACCTTCATGGGCATTACGTTATGCTTGTTTGCATCTCTTCTTCAAGCAGCCACGCTTTTTGGGGAAACTTTTTGTCATTCTGATGATTATATGTGCGTGACCATTGCAAAAAGTGACACTTGGGACAGCTTGTTTCCCAATGAAAAAGAACAAGATTTAGTCATGCGTTTAAACCGCATGAACACGGCATTAAAACCTGGAATGGTGATTGCGGTACCTAAAAATTTAAATCAACTCACTATATATGACATCGCACCTTTCCCCCGTTACATCGAACCCATGGGTGAAAAAACCATTTTTGTGAATCAAAGTCAACTGGCCTGGGGCGCTTATGATGCGGAAGGACAACTGGTTTGGTGGGGTCCTGTATCGTCTGGTTCTGGGCATTGCGCGAAATCCGATGGTGATTGCCTAACACCATCGGGATCATTTCGGGTGATTCGAAAACAAGATGCGGATTGTATCTCAACGGTATTTCCAAGACGTGCCAATGGGGAAAGTGGTGGCGCTGAAATGCCTTATTGTATTCACTTTCTACGCGGTTACGCTTTACATGGCAGTACTGAAGTTCCAGGGTATCGAAAAAGTCATGGATGTGTGCGCATGTTTACTGAAGATGCGCGTTGGCTGAATGAGGAATTTGTTGAGTTACCCGGCGCGGGTGGATTAAAAGGAACGCCGGTGATTATTAACTAATTTTATGGTTATCATATAAACACAAACTCTAGGGCGTGTTGACAATTGCTCCCCCCGCCTACGTGCCTCGGCCATATCATTACCCATAAGTATGGCCGTAGGCATTTTGAAAAGCTTCCCGTGCTCTTATATGTTCATAAAGATTTCTCATACCCTTCCACATAACGATAGGGCCTGGATCACCATCATGTTTTCGTCCAAGAAAACCGCCTAATCGAGCAACCATTTTTAATACCTCTGCTAATGTAGGTATTTCCTGAGGGGGTGTTTTTTCATATATCATGACGTATGCTGTTTGCCACTCGATTGTATCAAATACACACTCACTACTTAGCGAAGGAGAGGCACGACCTAACATAGTTAAAAATAAAATACGCCAAGCGGTAATGAGATACATAGCAAGACAGGGATCAAATCGTTGTTTATCACTTAATTGTAATTTTTCAATATTGCATCCACTTTTTAAAATCTTGAAATAAATTTCGATCTGCCAGTGACATAAATACCATTGAATAATTTGCAGTGCGACCTCTAAATCCAAAACGGGTATACTCGTAAGCAAGGTCCATTCTATAGCTTTTTCTCCCGGAGGAGGATTTGTCTCTGTTGCGATGATTGCTGTTACCTTAACTGGTGTAAGACCATCTTTTGCCTTCTCACGCGGGGGAAGCAAGGTGATTTGTTTTGTAAAAACATCTTGTGTTACCTCACGTTTTTTCCGATTCCCAAACGAAGAAACCTAAGCATTCACGATTGGGAGTGATTGCTAACGTCGGATGCAAAAATATACCTCGTACATTATCTTGCTGAATAGGTCCTGTATCTTGGCGCTCTTTCTGACCACTATAATTAAGCGTGGTTGTATCTTGAATCAATAAAACAGTCGGATGAGCTTTTATTCGATTTAAAGTCGATATCCGGTGAGGTTTGATAACTTTTCTGGCTGTAACTAAATCGTTTCCAAAAAATCGGTAGGCCGCTTTCGTTTCAGACCAGCCTTTACAGCTTGCCGGGATACTTTCCATTGGTTTATCGCTGAAACACTTTAACAGGTGTTTTGCTCTTTTATTTAAACGTTCATCGCCGATATTCATGGAGCCATATTCATTTTCTATCCAGTCCATGGACAATATCCTAAAAAATGCGGACATTATCTCGAAAAACAAATCAAATGAATATGTTCAACGCATTAAATCTTTGCTTTGAAAAGAGATCTTCTGGACCCTGCGGATAAACCGCAGGGCGTAGCGATAGAGTTATGGGTAATGATATGGCCTCGGCTTGTCCCTGTCTCTTGATCACATCTTGATCACTCCTATATCCTGAGCGAGAAAGAAGCCTTCAACTCGCTCTTTTAATCTACTCCATCCATTCCAAATCGTAGCCCAAGATGCTTTTCCTGTTTGCTTCGAGTTACTCCATCCACCCAACCTGGCTATGGCTTGATAGGCCCAAGCAGCATCAGGTGGAATTAAGGGAAGTTTTTTATTTTTCTCGACAGTTTTCCATAAAACTTTCCACTCTACTTCAGTTAGCAACTCTTCACAGCTAATACACACATCATTTTCATCCAGCATTATTTGTTCAGGTTCAAAATATTCTTTTAATTGAAGTAATCTAATTGCCAAGAAAGACAAAATAACAATCATTTTTTCTAAATTGCATGCATATTGCATACGTAGCTTTTCAACGCCACTTCCCGATTTCCATGCCTTATGAAAATCTTCAATTCTCCATCTTAATTCATAGTATCTTATAATTTTTCTGACTTCATCAAAGCTCGCAATGGGCTCTGTTGTCAGCAATATCCACTCTAATACTTGCCCTGTGCATGGCTCTTTTTCTTTTACAATAACCACATTGAGTGTAATTTCTTGTAGTTTTGTAGGTGCATCTAATTCAAACCTAAAGACAGGGAAGCCAATAGAATTTAAAACAATAGCATTAAATGGCATAGAGAATTTAAAAATAGATGAAAATAGAAGTTTTGATATAAGAACCGACTATGATTCTAATGATAGAAGGTGGAAAATTGAGTATGGGATAGCGAATTCGCCAAATTACAAGCCATGAAACTGAGAGTGGCACTTGAGCGGGGACTCAATGCTTCTAGTTATTTTCTAAAATACTGAGCATAAGATTTGGGATAATATTTTTTAACTGAATTATCGCGCTTAATACTTGAAAACTTGCCCTATTCTAATGGATTTGTGTTCTGGGCTAATCATACAAGCACGCAATATGTGAGGCATTCAATTAATCACTTCCCGGCTAACTATCAGCTAGAACTGCTTAGTCTTGAAAAATTCAACTTGTTCAAAAATAACAGGCAAAAAGGCTTGTCGATGATCCTGCACATCGCTCACACTTTTCAGTTCCACATCGCAACCCATAATACGAAATATATTATAAGCCAAGACTGAGTTAGTAAATGGCACATCAGTATCACCTTGACTACCTACTAAAAGCAAACTAGCCTTTGGTACAAATTGGTATCTATTAAATTCACTACGTAATTGATCTAAATGTGGCTCTGTACCTTGTTCAAAAGCTTTAAATAAAACCGGTTGTAATAAAGCTTGTGAATTTTCAGGTAATGCCGCTCGAATGGTATTAGCATCATGCTGCCCATCAAATAAAGCAGGAATCAGCTTATCATAAGGATGTTGAAACACATCACTTAAATCCGACCAATATTGCTTGTAATGAGATAATGAATAAAAATAAAATGCTGAATAAAAAGCTCCATTACCTTGCGCTTTAAATAAAATATAATTCAATGTTTTATCTACATCATATGGCCCTGCCCCAGGAGCAGCAGCTGTAACTAGAAACTCAGGAAAATCTTTTTCTAGAGCTTCTAACACGGCCATAGTTGCGAATCCGCCCTCTGAATAGCCTGCTAAGAATAATTGATTGGTCACAGACACAGATAATTCTTGCGCCAATTCTTTAGCTGCTATTAATGCATCTATACTGGCTGATGAAATCGTTGATGCGTCAACATAAGGATGTAAATTTAAAGGGTTATCACCATAACCCAAATAATCAGGCATAACTAACATCCAACCATTAACATTACTAAAAATTGCAGAATAAAAATCATATCCTGTTGAAAAGCCTTGGCTAGGCACATCATTATGCAGCACTCGAGTACCATGCAAGTACATGATTACGGTCAAGGATTTTGAGCAAATGGGAATAGCCACTAAGCCCGAAGCTTGAGTTGACTCACCATCTGGGCCTTTAGTTTGATAAGTGATTTTATATAGCTGACTGTCAAAGTGTGATTCTTGACTAGAAAAAGGAGGTAATTGCTTGAGTCGCTGCTGAGCTTGCAGCTTAGTCATGGCACCAAGTAATTGATAATTCAATAAATGAGAGGCATAGGATGAAGTAAATAACAGCCACAACCCTAACCCTAATATCTTGTTTGACAAAAGTTTTGTCATAATAAACCCCTCAAAAATTACTCGACTTTAGCCATTTTTCCTTAATCCGTTCGCCCTGAGGAGCGTGCGTAGCACGCGTCTCGAAGGGTTGGGCCCTGAACAGAAAAAAGACTATTTTTTATTTCGCCGAGCCAAGAAAGATAATTTTTCCCAATCACCAG
>CAISSD010000032.1 GCA_903887975.1 uncultured Legionellaceae bacterium
CAACAAAAGAACTAAAAATGTCCAAAAGCACGTTGCACGACACTTTATTAGAGGCATACAATGCCTTTATATGCAGCATTGAAGAGCCAAAATCCAGAACCGATGTCTTGATTTTGGCGACCTTGTTTCAATTTCAAGTGCGAACCGCATTCAAAGACAATCCATCAACAATGGAAGATCAACAATTCGAAGATATTAAAAAAGCCATATTAAACGCCATTCACATCATGGTGAGCCATCCAGAAGTACTCCTTCCTGAACAGAAAAACGTTTGGTTATCAACCATCTCGTCCAACTTAAATCAATTGCAAGAGTATCATCAAAATGATTCGCCAGGCTTTAAGATGTAAACACCACATCACATGATGCCTCAATGGCAGCCAGAAGCATGTTGATTAAAGGCAGTGCACGATGTCGCAAAGAAACATCCCCCTCGGCCGCCTCGGCATTTGAAACAGCCAATGCTTTTTTTAACGCATCCAAAGCAACAGGCAAATCTTGCGCTTTAATGGCACCTGGAATCACACCGCTGTGATTCATCATGTGCAATAATTGAATCGCAACATCACCAAAAAATATTAAATCCGCATACGCTTTGCACTGAAACCGCACCAACATTAAGCCACCATGTGCTGTATCTGCGAAATGGCCTGCGCCAAACGCCTCAAAACTTTATCCCGCCCCAAAAGCACCAAAGTCGCATCAATCGAGGGTGAAACCAAACCACCAGTGATCGCAATTCGTAATGCTGGTCCAATTTTACCCATGGATAAATCAAAATGCGCACAAACATCCGCAATATTTTGGTGCAAGACTTCTTTTTGCCAAACGTCTACATTTTTAAAGTGCGCCAAAAGCATGGTTAATGGTTCAAGAACCGCCAAAGTCCAATGCTTTTTAATGGCAGTCGCATCAAACTTTAAGTCATCATCATAAAAAAATCGACTTTGCTCACACAGTTCGGCCAATGTTTTAAACCGCTCGGCCTGAACGCTTAAAAGATCATGAAGACTAGGCCCATTGGAGACATCGATATGCTCATTGGCAAAATGCCACGCCAAAGCAGTCGCCGTTTTGGCAACTGGTTCGGTTTTTAAATACTGTTGATTCAACCAATACAATTTATCATAACTAAATCCTGAAGATCCCCGATGAACATGATTCAAATCAAAAACCTCAATCATCTTGGAACGACTAAAAATTTCCTCATCACCATGCGACCAACCCAGTCGTACCAAATAATTCAACAACGCATCGGGTAAAATACCTTGTTTTTTAAACTCAATCACATCCACCGCACCATGCCTTTTGGATAATTTTTTTCCATCTTCGCCCAAAATCATGGGCAAATGGGCATAAATAGGGACAGGCGCACCCAAAGCATGAAGTAAATTCACTTGGCGCGGTGTATTGTTGATGTGATCGTCCCCTCGAATGACATGGGTGATGCGCATATCCCAATCGTCGACCACCACCACAAAATTGTAGGTGGGATTGCCATCGGAGCGTAATAAAATCAAATCATCCAACTCTTGATTTTGGGTTTCAATCAAGCCATAAACTTTGTCTTCAAACGCCACCACACCAGTCTTGGGATTTTTAAAACGCACCACATAAGAACCCGCATCAAGACCATGTTGGCGTTCACGACAATGTCCATCATAACGGGGTTTTTCTTTGTTCTGCATTTGCTGCGCCCGCAGTGCATCCAAGCGCTCTTTACTGCATGTACAACGATAAGCATGGCCCTCATCCAACAATTGCTGAATCACAGCCAAGTATCGCTCGTATCGCTGACTTTGATAAAAGGGCCCTTCATCATAATCAAGGCCCAACCACGCCAAGCCCTGCAAAATACTTTGCACCGAGGCTTCAGTTGAGCGTGCTTCATCGGTGTCTTCGATGCGCAAAATAAATTCACCTTGATGATGCCTGGCATACAACCAAGAAAACAATGCCGTACGCACCGCGCCCACATGCAACAAACCTGTAGGACTAGGGGCAAATCGGGTTCGAACCGCCATAAAAAACTCCAAACATCAATCTGAAAAAACAACGTTGTTGCTTCTATATCTTGTAGCACGATATAATAACCCACTTTCAAAGCTTGGCAAAGCACGCTTCATGAATTTGAAAAAATACCCCATAAAACATCTTCTTGCTGTTTTTACTTTTTTACCCGTTTGTAGTGCAACACTATTGTTTGTGGTGTTTTATTACTTGCAATTCAATGAAAATATTGAACAAAAATTAGCGCATTTAAGTCAAGCCTATATTCACCAGATCATCCCCATTGCGCAATCGGCTTTATTACGCCATGATCAAAAAACCCTGCAACAACTCAGCAACAACCCCAACATCCATCAAGACATCCAAAGTGTTTGCATCTACAATAGAGAAGGCCACTTGATTGCGCACAAAAAGGATAACCCTTGCACACAAAATCATGATTTTGGCAGCACAACCTCATCTTTTGAATCCTATACCTATCATCACATCACGCCCATCACCAGACCGAATTTTGGTTTTGGTGCAGCACTTCAAACCGATGATGTGTTGGGCTGGCTAACCATCGACATTGACAGCAAATTATTAATGATTCAGCGCTATCAAATGCATTTAATGTTGATGATCATCACCTTATGTGGTTTATTGATTGCCTATTTTAGTTACATCACCTTAATACGCTGGATTGATAGACCCATCAAAAGGCTCAAACGCCACATGAAATTGGTGCTCAACAACCAATTTGAAAATACCATCAAAGCCTCTTCTAAAAATGAACTGGGTGTCATTGAACAAGGATGTGCACACTTACAAAAGCATTATTTACAGCTTCTTCAAGACATGCAACAAGCCATTGATACCGCCACGTCAGATTTACAATACAGCTTAGAGCTTTTGGAAGAAAAAAACGTTGAGTTATCCATTGATAAGAAAAAGGCTGAAGAAAAAAATCGCTTAAAATCTGAATTTATTGCCAACATGAGCCATGAAATTCGCACCCCCATGAATGGTGTGATTGGTTTTACTCATGTATTGCTTGAAAGCCAACTGGATCCATTGCAATTGGACTATGTCAACACCATCAAATCATCTGCCCAAGATTTATTAACCATCATCAATGATATTCTGGATTATTCTAAAATGGATGCCGGCAAAATGCATTTGGATACCATCCCATTAAGCATTCGTCATTGTTTGGATGAGGTATTGTCACTCGCCGCACCCAATGCCCATAAAAAAGGGATTGATCTCATTCCAGCAACCGCAACCGATGTTCCCCTTAAAGTTTTGGGCGATCCGGTTCGCATCAAACAGCTGCTCAGCAATTTGATTACCAATGCCATTAAATTTACCGATCAGGGCTATGTTTTGATTCGTATTCAAGTGGAGAATATCTCTGATAAAGATTATGAGTTATGCCTC
>CAISSD010000033.1 GCA_903887975.1 uncultured Legionellaceae bacterium
ATTACAACAAAAACAAGAGCACGAACACCGAATACAATTGCAACAAAAAAAAATCAAAACAGCACTTGATGATTTACGTGCCAAAGAATCACAAGTGTTGTCCTGTCAAAAGCAATGGGAGCAGTGCCATCAACGTCAGGTTTGGTTGTTGGCTGATCTTGAGAACGTGACAAACACCATGCAAGAGTTAACCCAGCATTTAGCGCAATTAAAGTCTGAACATGGAATATTAATCAAAGATCTTGAGACATCAAAGCAAGACTTGCACATGCAAACCAACGCACGAAATGCATGCCATGAACGCTTGGCGGGCTTGAAAAAAGAGGTTACAGCCCTTCAAAATAGGGCCCATCAGGAGACACTGCAACGTCTGGAACAAGAAGCAGCGGTTCAACGATTAAACAGGGCGTTGATTCAAGCATCCGAAGAACACGCCAAAACAGTAGAAACGTTAAAAGCCATTGATGAAAACGCCTCTTTGCGCAACCAAAAAGCAGCCGAGTTGGCGGCATCATTAAGTTTGGCTCATCAACAAGAACAGATCTTGAAACAACAATTAGAGTGCGCAGAAGCTTCGGTTTTAACGCTTCAAGAGTGTTTAAAACAAATGAATGCCAAATTAAAAAAACATCAAGATGCAATACAAACAAACCAAAAACAAACAATGGAAAAACTTTTAGAAGCACAACAAGCTTCGATTCACACCACACAAGCACAAGAAGCATTGTCATTATTGGGATGTGATGTTGATGCCATTTTGCAAGCATTGCCGCCTGAGGCAACCATGCACTCACAAGAATCTTTGTTACAACAAATAAGCCAAGACATTGAGCAATTGGGGGCTGTCAATTTGTTGGCCATAGAAACTTTTCAGAGTGAATCCCAACGCAAAAGCCATTTGGACGCACAGCATGCTGATTTGACTGAAGCATTAAGTGCCTTAACGCGTGCCATTGAAACCATGGATAAAGACATGCACGCCAGATTAAAAACCACATTTGATGAGGTTAATGTTTTGTTTCAAAAACTTTTTCCAAGACTTTTTGGTGGCGGGCGTGCCTTATTGCAAACAACATGTAATAATCTATTGGAAACGGGTATTGTGGTGCGCGCTCAACCACCTGGGAAACGCAATGATTCTTTGCACGCATTGTCGGGTGGTGAAAAAGCATTGACTGCGGTGGCGTTGATTTTTTCGTTGTTTCAAATCAATCCTTCGCCTTTTTGTCTGTTGGATGAGGTGGATGCGCCGCTGGATGAGCTTAATGTGCGGCGATTTTGTGACTTGGTGCGTGAGATGTCCGAAAAAGTACAGTTTGTTATGATAACACATAATAAAGTTACCATGGAGTTGGCTAAAGATTTAATTGGTGTCACGATGGGAGAGCCTGGGGTGTCGTGTTTGGTTGGTGTTTCTATTGATGCGACTTTAAATACAATCGAAAGCGGGGTTGAATGATGCAAGCAACTTGGAGTTTGATGCTCAATGTGTTGTTGTTGGTGGGGGTGGTGAGTGCCATTGTTCGCACACTTAAAGTAAGACGTCGCGGTTCATCGAGTTTGGGATCGATGTTGTATCAGAAACCTTCACTGGGTGATGTGGCCCTGCAAGAGTCGTTTGATGATGTGATTGCGGTGCGTAAAGTAGAATTGGAGCCAGAAGTTGTTGTCGCATCAAAACAACAACAACCTTCGGAAGAGGTTCATGTCATGATGTTTTTATTGGCTAAAGCCAACCGTCATTTTGCAGGGTACGAATTACTACAAACCTTGTTGGCAGCAGGTCTTCGGTTTGGTGAAGGGAGTTTGTTTCACCGTCATCAGCATGCGAATGGTCAAGGCCCAATTTTGTGTAGTTTGGCTTGTGCGACATCAACAGGTGTTTTTGACATGCAAAGCATGGGGGCTTTCAGTGTGCGTGGCTTGTGTTTATTCATGCAAGCATCGGGCAACCCCACCATTGATGGAGAGCGTTTTAACATCATGCTGGATACAGCACGCCTTTTGAGCGAAGGGCTGGATGCACATTTGTTGGATGATGCGCGTCGACCTTTAACCGATGAGCGGATTCAGCATTATATTCAACTATTGGGATTGGACGAACAGGAAGAGGTTGCATGAATCTGGTCGATATTGCGAAACTATTCAATTTATCCTGTATCCAAGATATGGACATTTTGGGCGTTGGCATTGACAGTCGAACCATTTTGCCAGGGGAGCTTTTTGTTGCCATTCGTGGCGAGCGTTTTGACGGGCATGATTTCATAGTCCAGGCGGTAGCAAATGGCGCGATTGCGGTGGTTTCTGAGCGGTTGATGCCTGGTGTTTCGGTGCCGCAATTATTGGTTCAAGATGCAGTGGAAGCGCTGGCATTGATGGCCAGCATGCATCGAAAAATGCATGCCTGCCCAACCATTGCATTAACCGGTAGCAATGGCAAAACCACCGTCAAAGAAATGATAGCCTCGATTTTACCACAACCATCCTATGCTTCTTTTGGAAACTTAAACAATCGTCTTGGTGTGCCTTTGTGCGTGTTGAAATTACGCCCCGAACATCGCTACGCTGTCTTTGAGCTTGGTGCGAGCAACATGACGGATATTTTACATACAGCGCCGATGGTTCATGCTGATGTCGCGCTTATTAATAATATTGCACCAGCACACATTGAGGGTTTTGGTTCGATTGATGGTGTTGCGCGTGCCAAGGGGGCGATTTATACATCGCTAACCCAAGGTGGTACTGCGGTTGTGAATGATGACGATGCTTATGCCCATTTTTGGGATGCTGATTTAACCCCTGCCTGTGTGTTGCGATTTTCAATGCATCATAAAGCGCCTATTCATGCCAAAGATGTTGTTTTTGATGCATCAGGGTGTGCTCATTTTGAATTAATAACACCTGTGGGTTCAGTGAAGATTGATTTAACGGTTCCAGGTGAACATCATGTTGCTAATGCACTGGCTGCAGCTGCGTGTAGCCATGCATTGGGTATTGATTTAGATTTCATTGCACAAGGCTTGAAACGATTTAAAGGTGTGCCGGGTCGATTGACGTTTTTGACGGGAAAAAATGATTCAAGCATTATTGATGACACGTACAATGCCAATTTACGCTCGGTGTTGATGGCATTGCAGGTTTTGGCCAAAAAAACGGGACATCGTGTGATGGTATTGGGTGATATGGGTGAATTGGGTCAGTGGAGTCGTGCGCATCATGAAGAAGTCGGCATTGCAGCGCGACTTTTGGGTATTGAGCAATTTTATTCTTATGGCACGCACAGCGAGTCCGCAAGTCTTGCTTTTGGGCCAGGTGCCAAGCATTATAAAACTCAAGAGGCATTAATCGAAGCTATTTTGCCTGATTTGGACTCAAAAACCACGGTTTTGGTGAAAGGTTCTAGAATGAGTGCGATGGAAAAAGTGGTACAACAATTAATTTGATTTTGAGTGAGATGGATTATGCTTTATTGGCTAACACAGTTTTTACAAGGGCAGTACCATGGACTTCGCGTTTTTCAGTATTTAACGTTTCGTTCTATTTTGGCGGCTTTAACGGCGTTGTTGGTGGGTCTATTTTGTGGGCCATGGATGATTTCATGGTTGCAACGCATGCAAATTGGTCAAATGGTTCGAGATGATGGCCCCAAAAGCCATCTTAGTAAAAGTGGAACACCAACCATGGGTGGTGTTTTGATTGTTTTTAGTATTGTTTGTAGTTGTCTCGTTTGGGGGGATTTATCCCAACCCACGCTCTGGGTGGCTTTGTTGGTGATGATGGGTTTTGGCTTGGTGGGTTGGGTGGATGATTATCGAAAATTAGTACTTAAAAATAGTCGAGGCTTACCAGCTCGCTGGAAATATACGTGGCAGTCGGTGATTGCGCTTTTGGCGATCTGTTATTTGTACAGTCATGCGACATTACCCATTCAAACCCAACTCACGGTACCCTTTTTTAAATCTTGGCTGATAGACTTGGGGCCTGTATTTTTGGTTTTGGCCTATTTTGTGGTGGTGGGCAGTAGTAATGCGGTGAATTTAACCGATGGATTGGATGGACTGGCCATTGTGCCTGTGGTGATGGTTGGTGGTGCTTTGGGAATTTTTTCGTATGTGGCCAGCAATGCCGTTTATGCACATTATTTGGCAATTCCCTATGTCCCGCACACAGAAGAGCTTACCATTTTTTGCGCCGCTTTGGTTGGCGCTGGCTTGGGTTTTTTATGGTACAACACTTATCCAGCACAAGTATTTATGGGTGATGTTGGATCTTTGTCGTTGGGTGCGTCATTGGGCATTGTGGCTGTGATGGTACGTCAAGAGCTTATTTTACTCATCATGGGCGGCTTATTTGTGATTGAAACCATTTCTGTGATCTTGCAAGTGGGATATTTTAAATATACGGGCGGGAAGCGATTGTTTCGCATGGCGCCCTTGCATCATCATTTTGAACTCAAAGGGTGGTGTGAACCCAAAGTCGTGGTTCGATTTTGGATCATGACGGTGATTTTTGTTTTGAGTGGTTTGGCGACGTTAAAACTACGTTAGGAGTTTTGGATGCAAAAGTCACTTTATTTAATTGCCGGATTGGGTAAAACGGGTTTTTCGATTGCGCGTTTTTTAAAAAACCGACATCTTGATTTCGTGGTGTTTGATTCCAGGCAACATCCACCAGGGCTATCAGAATTTGAACAAGAATTTCCCGGTGTTACCATTTATTTAAGTCAGCTACCCGAAGATGTTTATCCTCGTTTGATTGAGGTTATTAGTAGTCCAGGTGTCGCATTAGACTCAGAAGAATTATCTCGAGCGCGAGATTTTGGGATTCCTATTATTGGTGATGTTGAATGTTTGGCGCGAGCCATCAAAGCACCAGTGGTTGCCATCACTGGGACCAATGGTAAATCCACTGTGACCACCTTGGTGGGTTTGATGGCCGAGGCTCAAGGATTAAAGGTCGCCATTGCTGGAAATATTGGTTCACCAGTTTTGGATTTGTTGGATGACGGGGTGGATTATGATCTTTGGGTATTGGAGTTGTCTAGTTTTCAGTTGGATTTGATTGAAACTTTGGCGCCGTTGGCCGCAACCATTTTAAACATCACGCCCGATCATTTAGACCGTCATCATCATTTCGATGTTTATGTTGCAGCCAAACATAAAGTTTATCGCCAAGCAAAATATTTGGTTTATAACCGTGATGATGACAAAACCACACCCAACTTGTCCATGAAAACCACCAGTTTTGGGTTAAATACCCCAGAACCTGGATGTTGGGGTATCTTAAAACAGCAGGATCATCTTTATTTAGCCTATGGTGATGAGCCTTGGGTTGCGGTCCAAGATTTACATATTTTGGGCCGCCATAACTGGGCCAATGCTATGGCTGCCATGGCATTGGCGACCATGGTGGGCATTCAAAAAAATCATATTCAAAATGTATTGCGGCATTTCAAGGGCTTGGCACATCGAAGTCAATGGGTGAGACGTCTTGATGGTGTTGATTGGTTTAACGATTCTAAGGGCACCAATGTTGGGGCAACGGTTTCAGCCATTGCAGGTCTGGGTGGCTCTATTGACGGCAAGGTGATTTTGATTGCTGGAGGACAAGGTAAGGGTGCTAGTTTTGATGCCTTGCAAACCATCATCAAAAAACATGTCCGAAAAGCTGTCTTGATTGGAGAAGATGCAACCCAAATTGAGGCTGCCTTGTCTGGGACAGTGCCTCTGGTTCATGCAACCTCCATGGAACATGCCATTGATTTGGCCAGAAAAGAAGCGCATGTTGGTGATGTGGTTTTGCTATCACCTGCATGTGCTAGTTTTGATATGTTTCGAGATTTTAATCATCGTGGAGAGGTGTTTACTGATTTGGTTTTGGCCTTATGAAGAAAACAACACGAACCAAACCGTTGATTCTTTTTGACAAGTGGTTGCTGGCCGCATCAATTGGCTTATTGCTGATTGGTTTGATGATGGTTGCATCAAGTTCTGTCATGATTTCTACCAAATTGTATCATCAACCGTTTCATTTTTTGACACGGCAACTGTGTTATCTTGTCTTGGGTTTATTGGTTGCATTGGTGCTTTTACGCATCGACACCAGCCTTTGGGAAAAGATCAGTGTGCCATTGTTGTTCTTATGTTTTATTTTATTGATGTTGGTGCTCATTCCTGGAATTGGCCATCGCGTGAATGGCAGTCGTCGCTGGTTGTCTATAGGACCTGTGGGGATACAGGTTTCAGAGCTTGTTAAATTTTCGATGATTTTATATCTTTCAGGTTACATGGTGCGACAGCGTTATCGTATTCAACACAGTATTTTGGGTTTTCTGATTCCATTATTGATTTTGGGTTCGGCTTCAGGATTATTGTTGCTTGAACCTGATTTTGGTGCAACCGTGGTGATGCTCTTGACGGCGATGGCGATGTTATTGCTTATGGGTGTTCAATTGCGTTATTATGTGGGTCTTTTGATCATCATGCTTTTGGCGCTGGCAAGTTTAGCGATTTATTCCCCCTATCGCATGGCACGATTGACCGCATTTTTAAATCCATGGGCGGATCAATTCAATAGTGGTTATCAATTAACACAGTCATTAATTGCTTTTGGACGCGGTGGTTTTTCAGGCGTTGGCTTGGGGGAAAGCGTTCAAAAATTATTTTATTTGCCAGAGTCTCACACCGACTTCTTGTTTGCTGTATTGGCAGAAGAACTTGGATTTTTAGGGATTCTGCTGGTTTTAATTTTATATAGTATACTCATCATAAGAGGCTTGAATATTGGGTTGAAAGCTTATGTTCAAGACAGAACTTTCGCAGCATTTACAGCGTACGGCATGACATTTTGGCTTGGATTACAAGCGGCTATAAATATGGGGGTCAATGCAGGACTTTTACCCACCAAAGGATTGACATTGCCTTTATTAAGTTATGGTGGTGCCAGTATGGTGGTTGATTGTATGGTGGTTGCATTGTTATTGCGGATTGATCATGAAAATCGTTGGCATGCTTTGGGTTTGAGGCCACGTATTCGATAGAGGGGATATTGATGGATAACTTTTTATCACCCAGGATGGGTCGAGTTGAGCACATTCATTTTGTGGGTATTGGTGGTTCTGGCATGTGTGGCATTGCCGAAGTATTACATCACGAAGGGTACAAGATTACGGGTTCGGATCAAAGTGAAAGTCGGGTGGTGGAACGTCTACGATCGCTTGGTATAGCAATTCATATTGGTCATCACGCTGAATATGTTCGAAATGCCAATGTGGTGGTGCGCTCAACGGCCATTGATGATCAAAATCCAGAAATAAAAGCGGCAAAGTTACTGATGATCCCGGTGATCCCTCGTGCTGCGATGCTGGCTGAACTCATGCGTTTTCGTTATGGGATTGCCATTGCTGGGACCCATGGCAAAACCACCACAACAAGCCTTGTCAGTAGTTTGCTTCTTGAGGGCGGATTGGATCCGAGTTATGTGATTGGTGGTCGGCTTAATAGCCGAGGCAGTCATGCACAATCAGGTCATTCTCAATATTTTGTTGCAGAAGCCGATGAAAGCGATGCTTCATTTTTATTTTTAAAGCCCATGATGGCTGTTGTCACCAATATTGATGCGGATCATATGGAAACTTATGACAATAATTTTGAGCGACTACGCACGACTTTTCTTGAATTTTTACATCATTTACCATTTTATGGCTTGGCTGTGGTGTGCATTGATGATGAAGAAGTGCGACATATTTTACCCTTGATTCAACGCCCAACAGCAACCTATGGTTTTAGTGATGAGGCGCATTATCGCGCGTCAAATTGGGTGCAACAAGGTCTTTTAAGTCAATTTGAAGTGCAACGACCAGCACCCCACGCACCACTGTTTATCAAACTTAAGTCCCCTGGGCGACATAATGTTTTGAATGCTTTAGCGGCAATTGCGATTGCAACAGAGCTTGGTGTTCGTGATGAAGCGATTGTTCAGGGTCTATTGAAATTTGAAGGGGTGGGACGCCGTTTTCAAATTTTGGGTGATTGGCAAGGTCGAGAAGGCCGTGCACTGATGATAGATGACTATGGTCATCATCCTCGAGAAATCCAGGCCACTCTCGAAGCTTTGCGTGCTGTTTGGCCGGATCAGCGATTGGTCCATGTGTTTCAACCCCATCGATACACCCGAACTCAAGCACTGTTCACCCAATTTGTTGATGTTTTGAAATCTTCGGATGAGTTGTTGTTGCTTGATATTTACTCCGCTGGAGAATTGCCCATTGCCGATGTCAGTAGCGAACAATTGGCCGCCGAACTTAAAAAATTAGGTGTGCATGTTGGTTTGGTGAATGAGTTTAATTTGGCTGATTATTTGGATCGTATGATTCGTGATGGTGATGTGATTTTGATGCAAGGTGCTGGGAGCATCAGTCAATTGGCAATGAATCTCATGCAATCGGTTCATGAGCGTGCATGATGGAAACAGACGATATGGTACATCAAAAGGGACAATTATTATTCAACGAGCCTTTGATTGATTACAATACCTGGCGTGTTGGCGGCGCTGCACGAAGCTTGTATAAACCATCAAGTGTCAACGATTTATCGTTATTTTTACAGCAATTACCTGAGACAGAATCTGTGGTTTGGCTGGGTTTAGGGAGTAATGCTTTAATTCCTGATGAAGGTGTTGATGCAACAGTTATTTTAACTCAGGGTGCTTTGAATGATATTCGCCAGACAGACCATGAGCACGTTTATGTTGAAGCAGGTGTTTCTTGCGCTAAAATGGCTCGATTTTGTGCGCGCGTGGGACTTTCGGGTGCGGAGTTTTGGGCGGGTATTCCTGGAACCATGGGTGGTGCTTTGCGCATGAATGCGGGTTGTGCCAATGGTGAAACATGGAATTTGATCGAATGGGTTGAAACCATGAACCGTAAGGGTGATGTACGACGTCGTTATCCTTCTGAATTTTCAGTGTCCTACCGAAATGTATTGGGTCTTAACGATGAATGGTTTGTGGCCGCACTTTGTCGATTGAGTGCCGGTGATAGAGACGTGGCATTAGATCGCATTAAACAATTGTTGGCGGTTCGTGCAGCCACACAGCCTACCGGGGAGTACAACTGCGGATCGGTGTTTAAAAATCCACCAGGAGATCATGCGGCACGCTTGATTGAATCGTGTGGACTTAAAGGATATCGGATAGGTGGCGCTGTGGTTTCTGAAAAACATGCCAATTTTATCATCAATCATCAAGGTGAAGCCTCTGCAACAGACATTAAACTTTTGATTCAATATGTGGCAAAAACAGTTTATGATAAAACCAAGGTTCAATTGATTCCTGAAGTTCACGTTTTCGGAGTAGGGTCATGATTCAAACACAACACGTGGTTTTGCTGTATGGTGGAAAATCGGGAGAGCATGAAATATCGTTGCGATCCGCAGCGTCTGTATTATCCCACCTGGATGTCGGTCGCTATCGAATCACACCCATTGGTATGGATCAAGACGGCCGATGTTTTATCAATGACTTTGAAGAAATGTTGAAGCATCCTGATGCACTTCCAGTGAAAACAGCTCAATCAAAACCACTGGAAAGCCTATTGTGTCATGGACAATTTGCATTGAATGCGGATGTTGTTTTTCCTGTGGTCCATGGTCCTTTGTATGAAGACGGTGGGTTGCAGGGTTTGTTGATGTTGGCCAATGTTGCATTTGTGGGCTCTTCGATTTTGGGTTCAGCGGTTGGCATGGATAAAGATATTGCACGGCGTTTGGCGTGTGTTGATGGTGTTGTTTCGACACGTTATCGTTGTATTTCTAGTGATGCTGATGAGGCAAAATTGGCGCATTTTTGTCAAGAAACCGCAGCGGATCTTGGCTGGCCGTTGTTTGTTAAGCCCTGCTCCATGGGTTCTAGTGTTGGCATTCATAAAGTCGTTAATAAAGATGAATTAATGCATGCTGTTAAAGATGCTGCTCGGTATGATGAGACGGTTTTGGTTGAGGCATTTGTTTCGGGTCGAGAGATTGAATTGGCGGTTTTGGAACATGGGGACAATCCTCGAGTCAGTATTCCAGGGGAAATAAAAATCAACCATCCCGATGGTTTTTATTCTTATACGGCCAAATATTTGGATGATAAGGCCAGTGAACTGTGTATTCCAGCCCGACTTGATGATGCGATGACGCAACAATTACAACGTGCTGCGGGACAAATTTTTACACGACTCAAATGCTTTGGGATGGCGCGGGTTGATTTTTTTGTTGATGATGCAAAGCGTCAGATTTATTTTAATGAAATCAATACATTACCAGGATTTACCTCCATCAGTATGTATCCCAAATTGTGGGAGGCCAGTGGCATTGCTTATGCAGATTTATTGGATGAATTAATCGCTTTGGCCATTAAAAAACATGAACGTCGTCAACAAAAGGTGACGAATTACCAATAGTTAGGAAACATTCATGGGCGAGGAATCGGGTCGCAAGCGTTATTGGGGCGTGTTATGTTTGTTGAGTGTTTGCGCGTTGCTGTTGCTCGTTCGTGTGATTTATTTGTATTTGGCTGATCCCCAACGTTTTCCCATCAATACCGTCAAAGTTTCTGCAAGTTTCCAACACATTACCCGAAAACAATTGGAAACCACGTTGTCTCTATATTTAAAAGAAGGTTTTTTTATGTTTTCAACGGGGGAGTTGCAGGAAAAATTGATGGCATCGCCTTGGATAAAAAGTGTTGAGATTGATAGGGTCTGGCCAGATAGCATCAATATAAAACTTAAAGAGCATGAGCCTTATGCCATTTGGAATAAACAATTAATCACTGAAGATGGTCGTATATTATCAACAAATCAAAAAATAGAACAGAATGTTTTGCCGCAGCTTCGTGGTGCTCAAGAACAACAATCATACATCTTACAAAGTTATAAAAAATTCAGTAAGCTATTATCTGATTATGGATTACAATTGGCAGCGGTTGATTTACAAGAAAATCAGGCCTGGGTGTTGACATTGACCAATGGTATCCAGTTAAACTTAGGTAAGTTGTATTCAGAAGAGCGATTGGTTCGTTTTTGTCGGACTTATCCTGTTTTGATTGCGGATAGGTCAGAACAATTGTTGCGGGTTGATTTACGTTATTCGCATGGTTTGGCAGTGCATTGGAAAAAAGAAAGGCAAGATTCGGCGGCGTCAAGCACCATACCACAACACAAACGAGAAGATCATGGCTAAAAAAATAGAACGAAACATCATTACAAGTTTGGACATTGGTACCTCTAAAGTGGTGGCATTGGTGGGAGAAATCACTGCTGAGGGGACGGTTGAGATTATTGGCATTGGTCGCTATCCTTCTCGGGGTTTAAAACGAGGGGTTGTGGTTGACATTGAAGCAACGGTGAATTCAATTCAACGTGCGGTTCAAGAGGCAGAATTGATGTCTGGATGTGAGGTCAGGTCAGTTTACACCGGTATTGCTGGCAGTCACATTCGAAGTCTTAATTCTCATGGTATTGTGGCCATCAAAGATAAAGAAGTCGCACAAATTGATATAGACAGGGTTTTGGATGCGGCCAAAGCCGTTGCAATTCCTGCGGATCAGAAAATTTTGCATGTGTTGCCCCAGGAATTTATTATTGATCATCAGGGCAATATTCGAGAGCCTGTGGGTATGTCAGGCGTTCGTTTGGAAGCCAAGGTCCATATCGTAACCGGTGCTGCCAGTGCGGCTCAAAATATTGACAAATGTGTGCGTCGCTGTGGTTTGGATGTTCGCGAGGTTATTTTGGAGCAATTGGCTTCTAGCCATGCGGTTTTGGCCGATGATGAAAAAGATTTGGGTGTGTGTTTGGTGGATATTGGTGGTGGAACCACGGATATTGCCATTTATTACGATGGTGCCATTCAATATACTGGGGTTATTCCTATTGCAGGCGATCAAGTCACCAATGATTTGGCTATGGCATTAAGGACGCCCACCAAGGCTGCCGAAGCAATTAAATTGGGCGATGGTTATGCGCTTTTTGACATGGCGAACAGCAATCATATGATTGACGTCTTGAGTGTGAATGACAGGGCTGCTCGAAAAGTTTCTGCCAAAGTGGTTGCTGAGATTGTTTCAGCACGCTATGAAGAATTGTTTTATTTGATCCGTCAAGAAATTAAACGAAGTGGTTGTGAAGACAGGATTGTTTCGGGTATTGTTTTAACAGGTGGGGCATCAAAAGTTCGCGGTGGTTTAGAGCTTGCCGAACAATGTTTTGATATGCCGGTTCGTATGGGGTGTGCATTACAAACTTCAGGTTTGGACGAAGCCAAAACCAATCCGTCTTTGGCCACCAGTGTGGGTCTGTTGTTACAGGGTATTCAGCAACAATTTGAAGGTGGTTACAACGCACCATCGAGTCATCAGCGAGCATCGGTGTGGAACCAGATGAAAAAGTGGTTTAACGGTAATTTTTAGGGAGTATTCCTTATGTTTGAATTGAAAGACAGCCAACATGATAATGCGGTGATTAAAGTTGTTGGTGTTGGTGGCGGTGGTGGTAATGCTCTAGAGCATATGGTGGCTGAAAATATTGATGGTGTTGAGTTTATTTGTGCAAATACCGATGCGCAAGCACTTAAAAACTCAAAAGCCAAGATTTTGATTCAATTGGGCGACTCATTGACCAAAGGATTGGGTGCTGGTGCCAATCCACAAATTGGTCGAGAAGCGGCAGAAGAAGACAGAGAGCACATCAAAGCCATATTGCAAGGTGCAGATATGGTTTTTATTACAGCGGGTATGGGTGGTGGTACCGGTACTGGTGCCGCACCTGTTTTTGCTGAAATTGCCAAAGAATTGGGAATTTTAACCGTTGCGGTGGTGACCAAGCCGTTTTCTTTTGAAGGCAAGCAACGCGCACTTGCAGCCGAAGAGGGCATTCGTCGTTTAGCGGAATCGGTGGATTCACTCATTACCATTCCCAACAATAAATTGTTAAGCGTGTTGGGTAAAAACATCAGTCTATTGAATGCGTTTAAAGCAGCCAACAATGTCTTGTTGGGTGCTGTTAAAGGGATTTCTGATTTAATCACCAGGCCTGGATTGATAAACGTTGATTTTGCTGACGTTCGAACCGTCATGTCTGAAATGGGTATGGCCATGATGGGAACTGGTATGGGACGTGGTGAGCAGCGTGCACGCCAGGCAGCAGAGTCTGCCATTGCCTCCCCTTTGCTTGAAGATGTGAATTTTTCAGGTGCTCGAGGTATTTTGGTGAACATTACTGCCGGTCTTGATATGTCGATTGGTGAATTTGAAGAAGTCGGCGATGTGGTCAAAACGTTTATTTCTGATGATGCCACGGTTGTTGTCGGAACTGTGATTGATCCAGAAATGACCGATGAATTGCGAGTGACTGTTATTGTGACGGGACTTGGTGATGCGCGGCAGAAAAACAATCAAGCAACGGGTACCCCGCGCGCACGTTTTGTTGAAACCCGACGTGGTGATGGAACGTTTGATTATCAACAATTTGAACGGCCATCGTTGGTTCGAAAACAAGTGACAGTGAGTGCGTCATCGGTATTGCATACGCCACAACCCGTGGCGCAGGAGTCTGTTCCTGATGTGGATTATCTGGATATTCCAGCATTTTTGCGTCGACAAGAAGAGGTAGAAATTTCTTAGCGACGCTTTGGTGTACTTTCGTCTGATGCAACGGTGGGTGCATCAGACTTATCTGATCGGATGGATGAAGCGCGTTCTCTATAAGTTTGCGTGGTTTCAAAAATAGCTTTAACTGCTTTTTCCATTCTTTGTGGTATTATGCGACCAATCAATGACTCTTTGGTTTTTTCAGGTGTTGTTATTTTCAGATCATGCATGAGTTCATGATATCTTTGACGGGTATTTTTTTCTTGATTAAACCATGCGCCCAAAGAACTCTGGGGGGCTAATTTTTCTTTAATTAAGTTAATGTATTGTTCGGCAATGGAGTCAAGTTCATGCCCATCAATTGATTTTGATTGTTTCATACTCTTAAACCACGTTATAAATTCAGCCATTGATTTATCAATGTAATCCATCGCTTTTGAAGCTTTGTTGTGTTGAATATAAGAAATTTTTTTATTTTTTATTTCTTCTGCAAAATGAAGTACAAATTCCAATTTTCTGGTTTGGGGATGCTCGGTGCGGTATTGATAGACTATTGGATTGCTCACCTTTTTTTTAAACATAAAAATTCCTTATTTAATCTATTTTTTGAAGTATAGACCAAAATTAATAAAATGATCTTTTTGCTTTGATGAATGGCACCATTTAATGTTTTAATAATCTCTTGGTTACGTTGAATGTTTATTGATGTCTTCTAAGAACATAACTTATTATGAAATACATGCCTTTTCTGAAGGCGATTTTCTGGGAAATCCTGCTGGAATTTGTCCTTTGGATGCATGGCTTTCAGACGAAGACATGCAGTTCATTGCGGCGTCAGATC
>CAISSD010000034.1 GCA_903887975.1 uncultured Legionellaceae bacterium
ATGGTCCACACAAGTTTCTTCTGGCATCAATAGTGGACCTTCAATTGCAGCTGGAAAAATTGCATTGGGTACCAATGCTTCATCCGTGGTTCTGCTCAATCAAGCAGATGGTCAAAAACTTTGGGAAGCCAATGTTTCAAGTGATGTTTTATCAAAACCGTTGATTGCACAAAATCGTGTGATCGTCAAAACCATTGATGGCAATTTGTATGCGTTAAGTCTTGCAACAGGAAAACAATTGTGGCTGTTTCAACATGGTGCTCCGAGCTTAATTTTAAAAGCCAGTTCATCACCGGTATTGATGGATAATCTTATTTTGGTTGGATTTTCAGATGGCAAGCTTGATGCGGTCAACATCGACACAGGGCACCAAGTTTGGCAGCGTGGGATTGCTTATGCCAATGGGACTAGTGATGTTGAGCGTTTGGTTGATATTGATTCAGATCCTATTGTTCGGGGTGATGTTGTTTATTTAGCAAGTTATCAGGGCTATATTGGTGCTTTATCCATGCTTCAGGGGCAGTTTATTTGGAATAAACCAGCATCAATCTATAAAAACATGGTGATTGACCAACATGCACTTTATGCTGTTGATGATCACGATGTTGTTTGGGCTTACGATTTAAAAGACGGTCATGTACTTTGGAAGCAGGTTCATCTTAAAGCTCGTGGCTTAACCGAACCGGTATTGATGCAACATCAAATTTTGTTGGGTGATAAAACGGGCATGTTGCATGTCTTGGCATGTGATACTGGTGAATTTGTTGGGCGTGCTCAATTAAAATCTGGCATTGATATTGCACCGAGTATTTCAGGAAAAAACATTTATGTGATGACCACCAATGGACAACTAAGCCATTGGATGGAAGGATGAAGATATGATTCCAGTGATTGCTTTGGTTGGCCGACCCAATGTTGGTAAATCGACATTATTTAACCGTTTAACTCGAACACAAGATGCTTTGGTTGCGGATTTTCCAGGATTAACACGCGATCGTCAGTACGGCGATGTTCTTTTTGAAGGTGCTTCATACATTGTGGTGGATACTGGGGGTATTGGTGTTGATGATGTTGCTGTTGACAATCTTATGTCCAAGCAATCTCAATTTGCCATTGATGAAGCCGATGTGGTGTTTTTTTTGGTAGACGGGCGCTCTGGAAAAACGCCTATTGACGATGATATTGCCAATGGACTTCGAAAATTAAATAAATTGGTTTATCTGGTGGTCAATAAAGTTGATGGTCTTGATGAGGACATCGCGAGTAGTGATTTTCGAGCGCTTGGTTTTTCGAACGTTTATGAGATATCATCCTCGCATGGCGTTGGTATTCATACATTATTGTCCTCGGTATCAAAGCATTTTCCCAAGACGACGGAGATGGTTGATGAACATGCTCCTGATGCCATTAAAATTGCATTTGCAGGTCGACCCAATGTTGGTAAATCAACGTTAATTAATCGAATCCTGGGCGAGGAAAGGGTGGTCGTGTATGACATGCCAGGAACCACCAGAGACAGTATTTCTATTCCTTTTGAACGTGATTCACAACATTATGTTTTAATCGATACAGCGGGGGTAAGACGTCGTTCACGTATTGATGAAAAAATTGAAAAATTTTCGGTCATTAAAACACTACAAGCCATCAAAGCGTCGCAAGTGTGCTTGATGTTGATTGATGCTCAAGAAGGCTTGACGGATCAAGACCTACATTTATTGGGTTTTATCATTGAATCGGGAAAAGCCCTGGTGGTGGTGGTCAATAAATGGGATGGATTAACAGAAGATCATAAAGATGCAGTTCGTGCCACCATTGAGCGTAAATTGCATTTCACAGCATTTGCTAAAATTCGATTTATTTCAGCATTACATGGCAGTGGTGTTGGGGTGTTGTATAAAGATATTCTACAAGCTTATCAGTCGGCCATGCAGCAATTTTCCACACCCAAATTAACACGATTGTTGCAAGATTTGGTTGCTGCACATGAACCACCATTGGTCCAAAATCGACGGATAAAATTACGCTATGCGCATGCTGGTGGGCATAATCCACCCATTATTGTGATTCATGGCAATCAAGTTCAGTCGCTACCTGAATCATACAAACGATATTTAATGAATGCGTTCACCAAGCATCTAAAATTGGTTGGCACGCCTTTGAAATTGGAATTTAAAGGTGGCGAAAATCCTTATCGCGATAAGCGTAATACATTAACGCCTAGACAAATGCGCAGTAAAAAACGTTTGATGAAAAGGGTTAAAAAGAGGTGATTTTTCGTCTCGTATAAAAATAATGAGGGAGAAAATGTGATGCAGGGAAAAAATTTAGATCATACTAATTTTGGTCTTTATCCCATGCCTAAATTATTTTTAATTTTGATGCTTATTACCATTGTTTCTGCTTTTGCAATGGCTGGGTTATACAACATCATACCTCATCATACGGTTGATATGTAATTAAAATTTTATTTTCTCCGACGATATGGATTGTTTATGAACCATATGTTAAAATATAATTTTTATGTGTCGTTTAAAAGATGCTTGCCAATAAAAGACCACTAGAAGAATGCCATACGCCACCACGAGCAGTTAAAACTTCAAAAACCGTGGAACAAAGTCCTTACCTCTGCTCGCCTTTTCCTGGTGCACAATCGGTGTACACGCACTCAGGAGGAAAAGGTAAAGCCGTTGCTTACAGTCCTAATGGGAGTATCGTCGAGCGTCGTGATTACGAGGGCTCATCGCATAAACATGTAAAATGGAAAACACCCTCTGACGATGTCGTGACCTATCACGAACATTCTAAAATTGTTACCGTAGAGGATATTGAGCCAGTATTGTGGGTCAATTTGTTAAATTTACGAAATAGAATCAATGAAGATAATCGTTGTATTCTTTCAGGAAACGCGGATGAAAAACATCTGAAATATACCACCAAAGCCATTAAAAAATTACAGTATTTAATGTTGGATGCTTATCTTTCTTGTGAAAATCGTGATGTTTTTCTTTTTGAGATGAATCATGACTATTTGGCTCAAGGACGAATCTTTAATCCTTTTGGTGCAATCATGCTTTATGGGAAAAATTATAATTTTACACTGGCGCAAAGTGAGGTTGACTTTCAAAATCATGTAGGGTGTCAAAGTCAAATTTTAGTTCCAAATATTGAATCGGTGATCTTTACCCAATTGGATGAATTGGTTGAAAAAGCAGATAGCGATTATCGCAACCATAACAAAGGGAAAACTTTTCTGGCTATTGAACTGGCCGATATTTGTCGTAAAAATCTTAGTGACTGGTACAAAATTTTACCAGAATATGAAGCGACTGATTTTTTAAATCGCATCAATCAACATATTACTGTGTCAGCTTATAATCCATTTCGTATTATAGAACTTTACAATAATTCTGTTTATGATATTTTAAAAGCACAAGATATTAATTTTTTCAAAGCGTTGGTGAAAGTAGAGGATTTAAATCAACAACCACTTCGAGAAAAATTTACGTATCAATCAGTATCAGAAAAATTTAGTCATGATTCGTCCACCACGATAGAAACAACCACAACCAGTCATACCAAAACAATCATTCATCGAAGTCATATTTTAAATTCAAATGAATATGAAGATATCAAAATAGTAACCAGTGAAGAAAAAGAGGTTACCGTAAAAACCACAACCACACAACATTATTTAGCAGGATCTTTTTTTATGCAGTCCTCAGTGCATCCAAATCGCCTAGATGATCGCTGTCACACGCAGCCTACCTATAAATTATAGCCACATGCGTTGAAAAACTTGGTCTTTGTTCAGCATAAGATGCTTTAATGCAGCAAGAATATGCAGTGTGATTAATCCAACCAAAATCCACGCGATCACCTCATGAGCGTTGAAGAACCGCTCTGATAGAGCAGCATTCTGCACAACCCAACTTGGCAATGTTATGCCAAAAAAACCAACACCGTGTGTGCCAAATGACGACCCCATAAAGCCGGTTATGGGCATGACGAGCATAAAAAAATAAAGTAATAA
>CAISSD010000035.1 GCA_903887975.1 uncultured Legionellaceae bacterium
GCCATTTTTTCTTTAAATATGTTTTTCGTTGATATCCGCCAATACCTTCATGATACGCTAAATAAAGCGCATAGGCATTGCTTGGAGGAATCCCAGCCATTCGGTGTGCTTCGTGTGCATACCAGCCAATAAAATCAACGCCATCGGCAAAATTTTCACGCGAAGACCAGGGGTAGCCAGACTGTCGTTGATAAAGCTTCCATGTGCCATCCAATGCTTGGCTATAACCATAAGCACTTGATGGTCTGGCCCAAGGAATAAACCACAGTAATTTGGTTCTTGGTGGTTTTGCTTGAGCGTTAAATTTTGATTCTTGATGAATGATGGCCATTTGAACGGGTATTGGAACATGCCATCGTTGTTGGGTTCTTAAGGCGTCGGTATACCATCGAGGATATTGTTTGAATATTTGACAGACGCTGTCGATATGATTTGGTGGTGGCGTGATGCTGCAACTTGATAAATGGATTAACAAAACGAATGCTAGGATTTTTTTTATTTTTAACAACATATTGATGGTGATTAATGGATTCAACGGTTGATTGTAACAAAATTACAGTAAAAGTAACTGTATTTTCAACGTTTTGTTTCTCCAATGATGCCGATAAATATGTCGCATCAATTTAAGTCAAATTCATTTCAAAAAAAATATGAATAGACGAGTTCCTTGATAAATAGTACACTGTGTGGTACAGTTTTAAGTGAGGTTCGGTGTTGAGAATTTTTAAAACCAAGTATTTTTGTAAATGGGCCGAGGCTCACGAAGTGGAGAATAATAGCCTGAGAAAAGCTACTGATGAGCTTTGTCATGGAAGTACCGATGGTGACTTGGGTGGTTTTCTATATAAAAAAAGGGTTGCGCGGCAGGGACAAGGAAAAAGTAAAGGATATAGAACAATAATTGCCTTTAAAATTGATGAAAAAGCTTTTTTTATTTATGGTTTTGCTAAAAACGAGTTAGAAAATATTGATACAAAAACATTAAAGGCTTTTAAACAATTGGCAAAAGATTTGATGAGCATGAGTAATGCTCAAATTAAATTGGCATTGTCTAATAAAGAATTATATGAGGTAGATAATCATGGCAAAAAATGATTTTAAAGAATGCTCACCACTTGAGGCAATTCATCAAACTGCCAGTGGATTGTATGATTCTGGTATTATTGATGGAAAAACAATGAGGCAGTATGACGAACTATGTTTGCTTCAGGTAACTGAGTTAAGCGCCGATGATATAAAAAAAGTTAGGATTAAAAACAAAGTTAGCCAAACGCTATTTGCTAAACTCTTAAACGTAAGCATTTCGACAGTTAAGCAGTGGGAGCTTGGAAAAAGACATCCTCATGGTGCGTCGCTTAAATTACTAAACATAGTCGTATCACAAGGCATTGAACCACTACGACATTAGCAATTTAGGTTGTTTGAAAAATTCCTAAAGTTTTTTTCATTGCTGCCGATAAGCACGAAGTTATCCTTAATAAGGAATCATCTCATGCATGAAATTGTTGAAGAACTTGATGTTTTGCATCAAATTTCAAGTTTAAAAAATTTTCTTCAAACCACATTGGCCTCGAAAGAAGCCAAAATTAATTTTTTAAAACTAGAAATTCAAGAAGGTCGATATCATGTTGATGTTCATCAACTGGTTACCAAGCTATTTGCCTTGCATCAAATCGAGGAAAGCGCTTGTTCTATGGTGGGGTAATCAAACACAAAACCTGCATCAAGCAAGCGTTTGGGAATGACTTTTTGTCCTCGAAGCAACAAACATTCTCCCATTTCACCAAACATGAGTTTCACCACAACTGCCGGCAATGTCAATAACAACGGTCGATGCATGCTGTTTGCCAGTGCCTTCGCAAATGTTTTTTGCGTCACGGGGTGAGGGGATGTGATGTTGAAAGGTCCTGTTAAATCAGGATGCTCGATTAAAAATATTAATGCACGAACCATGTCTTTGTGATGCACCCAAGAAAACATTTGCGTTCCATCACCAATGATGCTCCCAAGGCCCAAATAAAAGCTCAAGTTTAATTTTTTCAATATCCCTTGATTTTTTTTGAGCACCACGCCAAAACGTGTGGTAACAACCGGCATGCCATATTCCATGGCAGGTCTTAATGCCTCTTCCCAGCGCACGCCAATTTCATTTAAAAAATCAGTGGGATTTTTAGTTTTTATGGGTGAGTCTTCTGTGAACACTGCTTCATCACCATTATTTTGTAGGCCATAGATGCCCACAGCATTAGCACACATCATGCGTGGTTTAATTTGTTGTTTGATGGCCCATTGAATGAGTTTTTCAGAAGTTTTGACTCTGGAGTCGATTAATTCTTGTTTTATTTTTGGCGTCCAAGCTGCATCACCAATGTTTAGGCCACAAAGATTGATGATGAGATCGGGGCTTGATTGGATGTCATCCAGACCATGCCAGTCATGACATGGACCAAGATGTTTAAATAATTTTAATAAATGGTGTGTGTTGCGACCAATGAATGTGAGCTGATGCGAGTGTTGTAAAACATCAATCAATGATTGTCCAATAAGGCCGCTGCCTCCAGCAATAAGTATGTTCATAAAACTCCTGTAATGTGCCATTCAGGTTGACAAAAACTCAAGATCCAACGCTCAAAAGATTGTTGAATCAATACCGTTTGATTGTTTTTAATCAGTGTATCAATACGTTGGCTTTCAAGCAAAAGTTCGTGTAGCTTTTTATGATCCAAGCGCTTCATTGCGGCTTCAAAGAGGGGTGTTTTTTGCGACCATATGTTTCGCTCTTTAAAAGCATTGGATAAACTCATGTTTTGGATCAGG
Source organism: uncultured Legionellaceae bacterium (assembly GCA_903887975.1). GTDB lineage: Bacteria > Pseudomonadota > Gammaproteobacteria > Legionellales > Legionellaceae > CAISSD01. The sequence goes on from CAISSD010000035.1 coordinate 2,818, forward strand.
TGCTTTAACTCAATTAATTGGCGTAAATCTTGTGTTAACAACCATAAAATTAAACTTGCTTCAGTTTGATAATTTTGGGCGAGCAATAGTCGAATGGCATTGGTGAAATCGCCACGCAAACACGCATCAGATAAATCATAACGTTGATGAATGGATTGATCGACCAAATGTTCTTTGAGTATTTTGGTTGTCAGTGTTTCGTCAGGGTTTAAAAATAATGTTATTTTTTCAATGATCTGTGCTGTTGCCCATTGATTCCCCTGGGTATAAAGTTGTATGAGATGCGGGACATCAGCCTCGTATTTGATTTGATGCTGATGAAGTGCGGTTTGTATCCAACGCGCTAGCTCCGCTGGCGTTAGTGAGGTGAGTTGAAGCAATAAAACTTTCGGATGATTGGCAAGCCATGTTACTGAGGATGCCGATGGTTCACTGAATCTTAAAACAATCGCGGTATTGGGATTGGGATGGTCTAAATACGCTTGCAATTGATTTTTTCCCGTTGCATCCATGGTTTTTTTTTCAAAGTAAACATCAATTAGACTGAATTCATTAAATAAATCATAGGCATTGGCTTCATGAACCAAAGCTTGCCAGTCCTCGGGCTTTATCATATGAAGCGTTTTTGTTTCAGAGTCTGGGTGTTTTGATTGCCATGCTTGTTTGATTTGTCGCATGGCATCGGTTGATAAATAATGATCTTGTCCCGATAAAACATACATTATGGGGACGTTTTGATTCAAAAAACCTGCCAATTGGTTGTATTTGATTTTCATGGTTTTGGTATTCGGTTGAGTCGCCTTAACATTTGTAGGGCAATGTCCTGGCGCATTTCATTTTTTAAATGTTCAGCTTCATCGTTAGAGCCCAATATGTGGTTGCTGTTGATGGTCAATTGCCTGGTACTGCTGATGAGGGTATTAGGCAAAAGCATTTTGCCATTTTTTTGTTGAGCGTTAAATTCTACACTGTAGATCAATTGATATTGTCGTGGGGTGGTGCTTGAGCTCACACTACTGATCTCTTGCGTTAATGTTTCTTTAGTGATGGTAAGCCACAATGATGGCTTTAAAGGTTGGCTTTGAAGACCAAAGGCTTTCAGTTGCTTGTTGATGATGGATGCCAAGAGGGGATGTGCTTTTGGATTCATCACCTGAACTTGATGAATCCAAACCGAGTCTGAAGGTAAGCCTCTCAAATGA
>CAISSD010000036.1 GCA_903887975.1 uncultured Legionellaceae bacterium
AATAATACTTCCTGCCGAAGTACATATTCCAGTTCGCATTGAACCACCTGGCAAGACCGTCGTGCTTGATAATGTTGTCTTCGACTATTTTTTTTGTGCGTTTACCATCGATGGCTGCAACCAAATGAACAAATACTTCCCATTTTTTTTCATCACTTTGGCGATCAATTGATTCAAGTAATGCATCAAACTTGTCTAGTTCTTCTTTTGAAAATATATCCTCGCGCAATGCAGGAAGTAATGAATTGATGAGTTGTAATGGATAATTAGCAACTTTTTCATGTGTTTCTGATTGAGAATCGTCGTTGTCAGTAGATCCTTCGAGCTCTTCTGCTGATTCCTCTGTCATAAAAAACCCAAATTAAGTTCTAATAGATTAATTATAGACCTTTTTGTTGGTTTGTGATTTGAAGTCTATCGCATGAATCAAATCATCATCGACACAACCCCATAAAGCCGTTATCATCACTTTACATCGACGCCTGGCATCGATTTAAAGTCCATCCAACAGCTCAAGGAAGTTTATGAAAAAGCCAACCACGGATGTGGTTCAAAATCCGCACGATCAATTTTTTCGAAAAGCCCTGCAAGAAAAACAAGTGGCACGTGAATTTTTACAAACACATTTACCTCAAGACTTGTGTGCTGCGGTTGATTTTGAGGCTTTGCGATTGCAGCCCCGTCATCAAGTGAATGCCATACGGCACGAGTCGATTGTCGATGTTTTGTTTAAAACCCGCATTGCGAATCAAGAAGGGTATATTTATTTACTCTTGGAGCATCAGTCCTCGCCTGATCCATTGATGGCATTTAGGGTTCTTGAATACACGGTGAATGCGATTCGAGCGCATTTGAAGCGGCATAAAACCCAGCAAATCCCCATGATATACCCTATGGTGGTTTATCATGGCAAACCCTGCAGGTTTACAACGGATATCAATGATTTGGTCCATGCGCCACGGGCATTGGTGGCACAGTATTTCTTAAAGCCATTTCAATTGTTGGATTTAAACCAAATGGATGATGAGGTGATGAAGAAAAACACCTGGTCTGGGATTATGGCGTTGACGTTAAAGCATATTTTTGCACAAGATGTGCTGCCGTTTTTAAAGGATATGATGCCATTGTTGAAGAAAATTGAGCGGGATGATGGACGAGATTTTGTTGGGGTTGTGTTACAATATGTATTAGAGCGTGGTGACATGGATGACGAATCAGCGTTTGTTGAATTAATCAATCACCATATTTCTGAAGACACTGGGGAGGCGGTTATGACCATTGCAGAAAAACTAATGCTTAGGGGTGAGCGCAGAGGTGAGCGAAAAGGTGAAATTAGAGGCGAGCTTCAAGGAAAACTCGAGGTTGCAAGAAAAATGCTGGAAGAAGGTTCCAATATAGCCTTTGTGATTAAAGTGACAGGATTATCTTTAGCGCAAATTAAAGCCTTACAATAAATTTTCTTACGCTTTACAATCCACTCATCTCTTGATCTTTTACCACAGCATGTTAAAATCGCTGGCCATCAAATTTTAAATGATGCGAAATAGGCACGTAGCTCAGTGGTAGAGCACCACCTTGACATGGTGGTGGTCGGTGGTTCGATCCCACTCGTGCCTACCAATTTTCCCTGTGGGTTCAGGGGTTTTCGTTTAGGAATGCCAAAATGCTCAATATTCAATTGCCTGATGGAAGTGTGCGTCAATTTTCCCACGCATTGACGGTTTATGAATTGGCCCAAAATATTGGCTCAGGTTTGGCAAAAGCTGCGATTGCTGCCCGAGTTGACGGGGTTTTGGTTGATCTGAGTCATGAATTAACCCATGATGCACGCGTTGCCATTGTCACCGAAAAAGATTCGGATGCACTTGAGGTTTTGCGCCATTCTACCGCGCATTTGCTGGCACAAGCGGTCAAACAATTGTTTCCCTCGGCCCAAGTTACCATTGGTCCTGTGATTGATAACGGATTTTATTACGATTTTGCCTTTGAACGCTCGTTCACTCCAGAAGATTTGGTACGCATTGAAGAGCGCATGCAGGCTTTGGTTCAAGAAGATTTGCCTGTTGTGCGCCGAGAACTGCCTCGAGATGAAGCGATTGCTTACTTTAAAAGCTTGGGCGAAGAATACAAAGCAAAAATTATTGCAGATATTCCTGCTTCTGAAACATTGTCATTGTATCGTCAAGGCGATTTTGAAGATTTGTGTCGTGGACCACATGTGCCATCGACTGGATTTTTAAAAGCATTCAAACTGACCAAATTGGCTGGCGCTTATTGGCGAGGTGATTCGCGCAACGAAATGCTGCAGCGTATTTATGGCACAGCATTTGTCAATCAAAAAATGCTCAATGCTTATTTGCACCAAATTGAAGAGGCGGAAAAGCGGGATCACCGAAAGCTTGGTAAAAGCCTTGATTTGTTTCATTTTCAGGACATTGCGCCAGGAATGGTGTTTTGGCATCCCAAAGGTTGGGCGATTTATCAGATACTTGAGCAGTATATGCGAAAAAGACTGATTGAGTATGGTTATTTAGAAATTAAAACACCACAATTGGTGGATCGAGTGCTTTGGGAGCGCTCGGGCCATTGGGATAACTTTCGTGATGAAATGTTCATTACCGAAACAGAAAATCGTCATTACGCTGTTAAGCCCATGAGTTGTCCTTGTCATGTGCAAGTTTATAATCAAGGTATTAAAAGTCATCGAGACTTGCCGCTGCGATTTTCAGAGTTTGGCAACTGTCATCGGTGCGAACCGTCGGGTGCTTTGCATGGATTGATGCGTGTACGCAACATGGTTCAAGATGATGGCCATATTTTTTGTACTGAAGATCAAATCCAATCTGAAGTTACCGCCATGTTGGCTTTGGTGCAATCGGTGTACGCTGATTTTGGATTTGATAACATGACTTATCGTCTGGCACGTCGTCCTGAAAAACGCGTGGGAACCGATGCCGTTTGGGACAAAGCCGAAACTGCACTTCAAGATGCCATGCATGGTTTAGGCATTGTTTGGATGGATGCACCTGGTGAAGGGGCTTTTTATGGGCCAAAAATTGAATGTTCCTTGGCAGATTGCTTGGGTCGTATTTGGCAATGTGGTACAATACAAGTGGATTTTTCAATGCCCGAGCGTTTGGGGGCACAATATGTGGCTGAAGATGGTCATAAAAAAGTTCCAGTGATGCTGCATCGTGCCATTTTGGGATCACTTGAGCGGTTTATGGGAATTTTAATCGAGCATTATGCTGGTAAATTTCCAGTATGGTTGGCACCACATCAGGTTGTTGTGCTCACCATTAGTGAAAAACACAATGAATATGCTACAAATTTGCATCAATTTTTGCAAAAAAATGGAATTCGTGCAATTTTTGACTTGAGAAATGAGAAAATAGGCTTTAAAATCCGTGAGCATACATTGCAAAAAGTTCCTTACCTGGTCATTGTTGGCGATCAAGAGGTTGAAAAAAATCTTTTGACGCTAAGAACAAGGGAAGGTGTGGATGAAGGTCAGATGAGCGTGGCGTCATTGCTTGAGAAAATTAACCCAGTTGGAGGATTCAACCATTAGTGCATCAACGAGGCGTGAAAGTGATCGCGCGCGAATTAACGAACATATCAATGTACCTGAGGTACGTTTAATTGATGTCGATGGCAATCAGGCAGGGATTGTTTCTACAAGCGAGGCATTGCGCGCTGCTGAAGAGAGTGGTTTGGATTTGGTGGAAATTTCGCCAACCGCCAAGCCGCCAGTATGTAGAATCATGGATTATGGTAAATTTCTTTTTGAATTGAGTAAGAAACAAGCGGAAGCCAAGAAAAAGCAGAAGCAAATTCAAATCAAAGAGATAAAGTTTCGTCCTACGACGGAAGATGGAGACTATCAGGTCAAGCTACGCAACCTGACGCGTTTTCTAAACAATGGTGACAAAGTGAAAATCACTTTGCGTTTTCGTGGTCGAGAGGTTGCGCATCAAGAATTGGGTATGAAAATTCTAGAGCGCGTACAAGCCGATACGGCGGAAATCGCAGTGGTTGAGCAACAAGCTAAAAGAGAGGGGCGTCAATTGTTGATGGTCCTGTCACCGAAGAAGAAATAATATTCAACATCAAACCATGGTGGTTTGTGTTTAATGCGGAGTTTAGTGGTATGCCAAAATTAAAATCTCATCGCGGAGCGCATAAACGTTTTCGCAAAACAGCAAGTGGAGCGATTAAGCGTCGTGGCGCATTTCGTAATCATATTCTTACCAAAAAAACGACCAAGCAAAAACGTAAATTGCGTGTCGAATGCGGTACGTTGAAACCATGTGATGCCAAATTGGCAATACGCATGTTGAATGGTGGTTGAGGAGGAATAAATTATGCCAAGAGTAAAACGTGGTGTGACCGCAAAAGCGCGTCATAAGAAAATTTTAAAATTAGCCAAAGGCTATAGTGGTGCCCGTAGTCGTACCTATCGTGTCGCCAAGCAGGCTGTGGTAAAAGCAGGACAATATGCTTATCGGGATAGACGTCAAAAGAAACGTCAATTTCGTGCACTATGGATCACGCGAATTAATGCGCAAGCCAGAGAATGTGGATTATCTTACAGCCGTTTGATTGACGGGTTGAAGAAAGTTGGTATTGAGTTGGATCGTAAAGTGCTTGCCGATATGGCAGTACACGATAAGCATGCTTTTGCAGCGATTGCAGAGCAAGCCAAAACGGCCTTGGTGGGTTAAGAAAAGCTTCTAAAACCACCAGTTTCTTATGAGATGTATGCCATGCATGATATTGTTCTTTTGCAAAAAAATGCGTTATTGGCCATTGATTCATCCAGCGATCTTGCATCGTTGGATGCAATTCGTGTCGATTATTTGGGTAAAAAAGGTAAGTTGACTGAGCTTTTAAAGGGCTTGGTTCATTTGTCGGTTGAAGAAAAACCCAAAATGGGTCAATTGGTTAATCAGGTCAAGCAAGTCCTTGCCGAGCGAATTGAGCAAAAAATCGAAATACTCAAAGCAGAAGCGCTACAAAAAAAAATAAGCTCAGAACGAATTGATGTGACGTTACCAGGTCGCCATCGACAATGGGGAACATTACATCCCGTCACAGTCATCAAGCAACGCATTGTGGATTATTTTGTGCGTTTGGGTTTTGATGGTGTGGAAGGTCCAGAAGTTGAAACTGATTTTTATAATTTTGAAGCATTAAATATTCCGGCGCACCATCCTGCGCGGGCCATGCACGACACTTTTTATTTTGGTGACGGTCGGCTGCTTCGAACACACACGTCTCCGGTACAAATTCGAGTTATGGAACAGACGACACCACCAGTGCGTTTAATTGCACCAGGTCGCGTGTATCGCTGTGATTCGGATGTAACCCACACACCCATGTTTCATCAAATTGAGGGTTTGTTGGTTGATAAAAATGTGACCATGGCGGATTTAAAAGGCGTTTTGCACGCTTTTTTTGAATATTTTTTTGAACGTGAGTTGTCGATTCGATTTAGGCCATCTTATTTCCCTTTTACTGAGCCGTCTGCTGAAGTGGATGTGGCGTGTACACAATGTGCTGGTCGTGGCTGTCGTGCGTGTAAACATACGGGCTGGCTGGAGGTTTTAGGGTGTGGTATGGTTCATCCCAAAGTATTGAAGACGGTCGGTATTGATCCAGAAATTTATCAGGGCTGGGCGTTTGGGATGGGGATTGACCGTTTGGCGATGCTTTATTATGGCATTGATGATCTGCGCATGATGTTTGAAAATGATCTGGCATTCTTAAGACAATTTTAAAAGAGGTTTCATGAAACTGAGTCAGTTGTGGTTAAACGATTGGGTTCATCCCAACACGACCATCGAAGATTTGGCCCATCGCTTGACGATGTCAGGCTTTGAAGTAGACAGTGTGGATCCCGTTGCTGGCGCATTTGATAACGTTGTCGTTGCCAAAGTTCTTGATGTGGCACGTCATCCTGAGGCGACAAAATTGCATGTTTGTCAGGTTGAAGCCGGGCTTGAAAAACCGCTACAAATTGTTTGTGGTGCAGCCAATGTCCGTGCGGGCCTTGTGGTTGCCTTGGCAAAAATTGGCGCAGTCTTGCCAGGTGATGTTGTGATTAAAGAAGCCAAATTACGCGGCGAGTCGTCTTTTGGAATGCTTTGTTCTGCCAGTGAATTGGGTCTTTGCGATCAATCTGAGGGTATTTTGGAATTGCCTCTTGATGCGCCAATTGGTATTGATTTACGCGATTATCTAAAGCTTGATGATAAGGTATTGGAAGTCAATGTAACCCCTAATCGTGGAGATTGTCTTAGTGTCTTGGGTTTGGCACGAGAAGTTTCGGTCATTTTTGATGTTGATTTAAATCCTTTACCCAAAGTGTCAACGGTTTTAAAAACTGAAGCAGTATTGGATGTTAAAAATCATGAGCCTTATGAATGTTCCACTTATGCTGGTCGATTAATACAAGGTATTCATCCACAAGCACAAACCCCATTTTGGATTAAAGAGCGATTAAGACGCGCGGGTATTCGCTTGGTTCATCCGGTGGTGGATTGTTTGAATTATGTCATGATTGATCTTGGCCAACCCATGCATGCCTATGATGCCAGCAGCATTGTTGGCGGTGTTCATGTGCGGCATGCAAATCCTCAAGAAAAGTTAAAACTTCTTGATGGACAAGAGCTTATTTTGAATGAAAAAGTCTTGCTCGTTGCCGATGATGTTAAGGCCATGGCCATTGCTGGTGTGATGGGTGCAGATGAAACAGCTGTTGTTGCTGATACCGTTGATGTTTGGCTTGAGAGCGCGCATTTTGACCCTGTGGTCATTGCGGGTGTGGCCAGAGCCTATGGGTTGAATACGGATGCATCACAGCGTTTTGAACGGGGTGTTGATTCTGCGATTGCCGAGTATGCCATCGAGTGCGCAACATCTCTTTTGTGTGGTGTTGTGGGCGGTAAGCCTGGGCCTTTGGTTTTACATCATCAACAGGCATTGACACCAAAAATCATTGAATTTAATCCCGAAGATGTTAAAAAAATAATTGGTATTGATGTCACTGTACAAAAAATGCAGGCCATTTTGCAACAATTGGGAATGAATGTGACCGTTGGTGTTCCTTACTGGAAGATATTGGTTCCAACACATCGTTTTGATTTAAATCAAAGTGTGGATGTGGTTGAAGAGATCATTCGTATTCATGGTTATGAGCACATCAAAGCAAAAACCATGCAGTTGCCCATAAGATCAGGCAAAGTTGGTTTTTTTGACGAAAAAATTGCAAAAATGTCCGCGTTTTTAAGTCATCGTGGTTATCATGAAACCATTAGTTATGGTTTTGTGGAGCCAAAATTGCAGTCTGTACTTTATCCAGAACTTCAGGCCATGGTGCTTCAAAATCCCATTTCGTCTGATTTATCCGAGATGCGTGTTGGTTTATGGCCAGGATTGATTGCGTCGATGATTTATAATGTGCACCGGCAACAATCGACGGTCCGATTGTTTGAAGCCGGCGTGGTTTTTAATCAAACCGCAGGTATTTTACAAGAACAAGTGCGTATTGCTGGGATTTTGACTGGTGAAACCGGGCATTTAAACTGGGCAGAAACCACACGTTTTTTTGATTTTTATGACATGAAAGGTGATGTTGAGGCTTTGTGTGCGTTGATGAATTTGACGGGTGTTGAATTTTTACCGGCAAGTCATCCAGCATTGCATCCTGGTCAGTCGGCTGAAATTCTATGCAACAAAGAACCCATGGGTTGGATTGGGGTTTTGCATCCAGAGCTACAAGATGAGTTGGGTATTGACGCTGATGTTGTGGTGTTTGAACTTAAAATTGATGCAACAAAACCCCAGCGCAAAATTTTAAATACGGTATCTAAATATCCTAAAATTCGTCGTGATTTGTCGTTTTTGGTTGGTGATGATGTGTTGGTTTCGAGTATAGAGCACGTGGTGGCTGATATTATTCCTGCTGATTGGCTGAAATCGCTGGATGTTTTTGATGTTTATCAAGGAAAAAACACACCATTGCATCATAAGAGTATTGGTATTGCATTGACGTTGCAAGATGCTTGTCGTACATTGGTGGATGAGG